>NZ_JBAWTG010000069.1:0-25762 GCF_037106235.1 Methylobacterium nigriterrae
TGAGCCGTAGCGGCCCTTATGGCGCTCCTGAAGGCGTTGCACGTCGGCCAGCAACGCACGGTTCTCCCGGGCGCGGCGGCTCTCGGGCCGGGAGCGCCAGGCATAGTATCCGCTGGCCGAGACTTCGAGCACGCGGCACATGAGACGCACCGGCCAGGCGCCTCCATGCTGCTCGATGAAGCGAAACTTCATCTCGGCACCTCCGCGAAGATGCCGATGGCTTTTTTTAGCACGTCGCGCTCCATGCGCGTGCGGTCGAGCTCGCGCCGCAGGCGGGCGATCTCGGCGGCCTGATCAGCCGGAGAGGTCAGAGGTGAAGCCGCCGAAGGCTTAGGTCCATGGCTCACCGCCTGCGGCAGGCTACCCTGCAGGCTCGCGCGCCAGGCCCGCAGCATCGAGGGCTGGATGCCAAGCTCGGCTGCAATCTGCATTTGCGGTCGGCCGCTGCTCTCCAGAAGGGCCACCGCCTCGCGCTTGAACTCCGGCGTGAACGTTCGTTTCGTTGTCCCCATCAGACACCTTCCAGCCCCCATGGGAGCGTAGCAGAGGTGTCCACTCATTCAGAGGAGGATCACATCCGCCTCGCCCTGCGAGAGCTTGAGGTAGTCGCTCGCCTTGCGTTCAGCGATCTGAGCGCCAGCGATGCACTCAGCCAGAGCCTTCTGAATTTGAGGCGGAAGATTCTCGTTCACCTGAGCGGTTCCTGGCATGGAGCGCGTCTCCCTGTAAGCCGGCGTCTAATCGGGCCGTCTTTGAAGCGTTGTGTGAGACATCCTCATTGTGCGGGATGTCTGCTTGGCGTGTGAAATGGTGAAGCTCCCACGAGCACACTGGGAGCCTAGGATCGTGCTGAGGCTGCATGCGTGCACGCAGCCGCCGAGGCTGGTATACCAAGCGGAGTTTCTGACTATAACCTTTGTTGCAGGCTCGTGACGATTCCTGCTTGCGCCAGTGGCAATGTGGTCGTGCATTACCGGCGGAACGATGTGCGCGGGACCAGCGAGGGCTCATCGCTCCCGCGTGCCAGAAGCGGAGTGGCACCGCGCTGCCCTGCAAGGTCGCTCCGCACGAGCGACGATAATGGGCATGGATGTCTCTGACCCACGCAAAACCCGGCCTGTCGCACCAGCCTGAGACCGTCGCCTGCCGGGCTCGTCAATCGCTAACGCGCGCTACCGCGGAATGGAGGCACAATCAAAGCGAGGTGTTGCTCGGCTACAGCGGCGCCCGATGCAGCCGGTCCCTCATCGGGGGTAGCCGTTGCGTGTGGGCCGCCTCATCGCAGTCCAACCTATAGGTTTGAGGCAAGACGGGGAGTATTCGTTGCCCTTGGCCTACAGACGCCTGCGCCCAGCCCCAAGCAGATATCCCAGCAAAACCAATACTAATCCGTACTAATTTGAACTGTGGTAATTATGGCTTCGATCCGCAGAAGGCGGGTTCGACCCATCATTTGATCGCGACTTGTCCTGCATCTGGCTGGTCTCAATGGGTCGCCATTGGCAACTCACGAGGGTTCATGTCTGCTCGACAGGAGGCCGCGCACGCGGCACATCGCATCCCGAACGCCAGCGCTCGGGTTAATCTTCATCTCGATCCCGCTGCGGTCAGACAGGTGCTCAGGAGCTTAGAGTCTGTGCTCGACCGGGCCTTCCGGCCGGCGCTGGAAGCACCTCTGCCCGATGACGTAGCAGCCCTCATTGACAAGCTTCATGCAGGCCCGCTCGGCCGCTCGCGCGGCAACACTCGGAGACGGGCCGCGTGATGGCAGGCTGAGAGCGCCTCAAGGTGCCACCGT
Source organism: Methylobacterium nigriterrae (assembly GCF_037106235.1). Classification (NCBI taxonomy): domain Bacteria; kingdom Pseudomonadati; phylum Pseudomonadota; class Alphaproteobacteria; order Hyphomicrobiales; family Methylobacteriaceae; genus Methylobacterium; species Methylobacterium nigriterrae. Next base: position 1,799 of record NZ_JBAWTG010000069.1, read on the forward strand.
CTCCGCCAGCATCGGCCAGATGGTTCGGTTCATCACTCCAGTGGCCCAGACAGCGCAGAACCAAGAGGGCGACCTGCTGGACAATGCTCTGCGCGAGGATGTGCAACGCACAGGCACTGACTGTTCAGGGCTGGGCCGCTGCATGCCGAGCCCCACAGGGCCAACACGTTGAAGATCGTCGGAGTGCGCCATGACTTGGATGAGAACAGCGCCCATTGCCTCGACGGCGGATACGGGCTCACATACCAGTTCTTGCGCGGTAGGTGCGCGCCAGCACGACGGCGGCCTGCCAGAGGGCCAGGGACGGCAGCCACGTCCGACGCCGCTTGCGACGCTCCTGCGTGCCCTTGATGGGCTGCTGGCGGCAGAGGATGTGCCCGCGGTGGAGGATGCTGACCGGGAGGTCTGGAGCTACCTGTCGGCCTTCCACGGCCTCACCGATCAAGCCGAGGCATTGCACAACCTTGCTGAGGCGTTCGAACCGCGGTGCACCACATCACCGCGCCATGGCATGATCTGCACCCTCATCGCGCAGCATCGGCGCAGACTGGCCGGTGCTGCGCTGTAGATCTGCGACCGTGCCGGCTCGCAGTTTCGCTGAGTCGGCATCATCGCGTTTGGCCGCAGCCGCGTGAGCTTCCATTGAGGTTTGGTGGCTGCCAAAGCAGCCATTCTGCTCTTCCTGTCCGGCCAAGCTAATGATCTCCGGCGGCCTCCCTTGATTTCTGGGCGAAAATCATGAATTAGGCCCACGAGTGGCTAAGAACACCGGAAAAGAAAATGTCAGAATCGACTCAGGGCACTGCGCCCGAATTCATCGAATTGGCCGCCGACATCGTCTCGGCATATGTCTCCAACAATCCCGTTCCTGTGGCAGAGCTTCCGGCGCTCATCGGAAGCGTTCACGCGGCGCTGAATGGCCTCGCTCAGGGGACCTCGCAGGCTGCCGCTTCTGAGGAGCAGGTCGAGAAGGCGACGCCGTCGCAGGTCCGCAAGTCGGTCACGCCGGACGCGCTGATCTCCTTCATCGACGGCAAGCCCTACAAGACGCTGAAGCGGCATCTCACCGGCCACGGGCTCGACCCCTACAGCTACCGGGCCCGCTTCGGCCTGCCGGCCGACTACCCGATGGTCGCCGCAAACTACGCCGCCCAGCGCTCGGAACTCGCCAAAGCCATCGGGCTCGGACGGGCTGGCGCTCCGGCGGAGCAGACCAGCGGCCGTGGCCGCCGGGCGGCATAACAAGGATCTCCATCTTTGGGCATCTGCCGGCATTCGAGCACGGTGCCCAGAGCAGTCATGCGCAGCCCATAGCTGTGGGACCCGGCTGCATGAAATACAACGCCGGTACAGTAGGCGCAGGCGCTTGCTGGCTCAGCCGTCCCTCACTCCAGCCCATCAGGTTCTGCGCGCCTGAGTTCCAGCCCGTGATGCGACCGCTCAGGTCGGTGGTGAAAATGGCATAATCGCTGGCACTCTCAACCGCGAGACAATAGCGCGCCTCGCTGGCCGCCAGAGCCGCACGGCTGGCCGTGAGTTCGGCGACCGTTTGCTCCAACTCGGCCGAGCGTGCCTGCTACAGCGCAAGCGCCGCCCGCAAGTCAGCGACCTCCTGCTCATAGCCTACGGTTGCAGCCGGAACATCATCGACGGTGCGTCGGACCGCCTCATCGAGTGAACGGCGTAAGCGGCCTATCTCGGCCTCAAGCTCAGCCTCACGGTCGTGGCGTCCCTGAGCAGCTTGGGCGGATTCGTGCACGATGAACTCCAACGGGGCCACCATCCGGGTAGCTAGCGGTTAGCTTGCGCGCAATGAATGAACTTTGAGCCTACTTTGCGACGCCCTGGCTGTCGCATGCGACCACAGGGCCGGTCGGCAGTGGAGGTAACACAGGTGGGTTCGTCGCTCTGCTCGAAAGGCTTCCGAACTCTCAACGGAGGTGAGGATTTTCTGGGCCGCCAAGCGTGCATCCGCTCTACGCTATGGGGCGTGTACACAAGACAGCGGCTTAGCAAAGCAACACACCTACAACCTTGGCTTTTGCCAACGCTTCAGGCGGCGGGCGAGAGGGGCTGGGCTTGAGCCGCGTTGCGCCTAGATCGGGGTCTCTGTCTACAAACACACAGGCCCCTTCGATGGTGGCCGTTCGGGAGGGGGCTCAGGTAGTGCATTCCGGTGCCGATGACAGGCCCGCTGTGATCCTCGTCGTTGAGGACGAGGTGCTGGTCCGTATGATTGCCACCGACATCCTCGTGGATGCCGGCTATTGTGTTCTCGAAGCGCGTGATGCTGAGGAGGCTGTCGTCCTGCTCGGCGAACGGACCGACGTGGATCTGGTGGTCACCGACTTCGAGATGCCGGGTGCAATCGACGGCCTCAAGCTCGCTCACATCATTCACGAGCGCTTACCGCACGTCCCGACTCTCCTGATCTCCGGGAGAATGCGCCCGGCAGCCGCCGATCTTCCGCCCGGTGGCCGCTTTCTCGGAAAGCCGTTCCGTTCCTCGGGGTTGGTCGATGCCGTTCAGAAATGCCTCGGGACAGGCGATGGGGCCATGTAAAGGCTTCTGTGCACTTGCAGAAGGTCAGCGGCTACCCCGATGCCTGAACCAGATGAGATTTGACTGACCAGATCACCACCAGAACCATTCAGATTCCATGGCATCCCAGGCTGCGTGCCTAATCCACGCCGTCAGTTGCCGGTTATGCGAGGCGGTTCAATCCGCTCGATGCGTTGCACTCCTTGCCAGAGTTCCACAGCGTGGTCCTCGGCCATTGCGCGAGCGATATCTTTCGCCATGTCATCGCCGGCCGCCATCAAGCTCTCGACCCTGATGACCTCGTTTCGCGTGTTCAGGATCACCGCCCGATAGCTTGACAGCGAAGGCGGGCCATTGGGCTGTTCCGGACTGACGGGAGCATCTACCTGGAGTGCACCCTGTCTGACCGGACAGGCGGCGGGGTAGGTTTAGGCACTCCGGCTGAGGAACTCTCTGGGCAAGCGCATGAGCTGCCCCAGGCCATCCCGCTGCTCGATCAACTGCCGGGCGTGCCCAAGTGGGTGGTGGGCGACCGGGGCTACACCAGCCATCGCTTCCGCGAGCACATCTGGCGCATGGGTGCACGGCCTGCGATCCCGCCGCAGCGGCATGAGGCGCCCGTCGCTTGCCCGGAGTGGATCTACACCAACCGTAACCGGGTCGAGCGTCTCTGGGCGCGATTGAAGGAGTGGCGCGCTGTTGCCACGCGATACGAGAAGACCACCACCAGCTTCGCTGGTGTCCTCTACCTTGCCGCCGCACTCGACTGGCTCAAGTCATAACAGGCCGTAGAACCGGATCGTATTGTCCTCTATCCAGCGCGAATGAGCTTCCCGGCTCCGTTCCGCTTCTCTTTCCCTACAAGCCCTGTCTTCCTGATCGCGGGCTTCCTGTAGGCTCTCTCTATGACGACGTTCTGCGGCGCTGTTGGCGGCATAGGCCGCAGCCGCTGCGGCGGCGATGGCGGCGCTCTCCCGTGCCTGCCTCTCGACCTCCCGCTTATCCTCACGTCGCTGCGCCTCCAGTTGTGGCAGCTCGTCCTTCGCAACCTTCAGGAATGCAGCTGCGGCGAAGTGGCCGTGTCTGGAGAAGCGTTCAACGATCTCTACGGGCGAGTCGTAACTCGCCTTGATGAACCTCTTAGTAAGGTCCAGAGCGAGAACGGCATAGTCGTTGCTGGTCTGCCTGCATCCATTTGCGATTTGCGTAAGAATGAAATCGGATGCAGCTGCATTTCGAAGACGTTCAGCTTCCTTTCTTGCTCTCTCCTTCCTGGCGCTTCGTACCCAGAGGTATATGCAGCCTGCAAGAACGGCCCAGAATATGGCCCAGCCGAAGCTCATAGCAACCTCCTAAGATGAAGCGGACGATATTCATCGATGCGGGATTGATCATCCATTATGTCAGTAATTGACTCAGATACACTTGGGTGCTTACCGCGAGCTAAGCACCCGCGACACGGCGGCAGGCGACAGCCGAGGGCCACCGAACGACAGACTCACCTCTCCTGGCCGGTATGCCTTGCCCAACACTTCAAGAGGATTTCCGTCCAAATCACAGCGCAGAGCCGAATCCGGCGTGTAATTGATGATGAGTCCGAGCGCCTTGCCGAAGAACATGACGTGCCGCCCGCCGTCCGAGCGGGGCATCGTCTTCTCGGGCAGAGCATCCACAGCCTGCTGGACGAATGTGAGCGGCGAGCGGGACTGATCGAAGAAGATCATGAGCCAGCGCCCCGCCCCGCCCGTAAAGCCGCAGATGCAGATCTGCGTGGGCACCGTGTACTCGGTCTGGATCACGGCATGCGGACAGAAGCTTGCTCTCCAAGCGGCATCCTCGGCCTCACGCGCGCGACGGCGCTGCTCCTCGGCTTCGAGCTCCCATTGGGCTAAAAGTCGCTCTGTGTCGGCAATGGCCTGCACGACCACGTCCGCCGGAAGTTCGAGGGCACCCGACAAGCGCCAGAGGGCGAAGCGGCTCTTTGCGCTGAATGGCAGACCGTTGCACAGGGCGTATACCCGCCCAGCAGCCTTGGCCGGGTTTGTATTGCCGAGGCGGCGGCCGAGCGCCTCATCGCTCAGGCCCAGTTCCCGCATGCGGCTCTGGATGAGTTCAGCTAAGGGCGTGCGGCCAGACATCAGCGCCTCCATTCCGGTTCGTTCTGGAAGGCTGGCGCTTCCGGCTACTCTTGCTGACACCCGTCAGCCGCATCCCACTTTCGTGGAACCACCTTGCCGCCGAAGGGCAGGTTGGTGAGAGGCCAGCTCTCGTCTTAATGCTTGGGATAAAATACCGAAGAATGGAGAAGAAGTCAAGCAATAGGGCTCCTGTGGCCCATTGCGGACGTCAACGAGACCCATCCATGCCCATTTTAATGTGGGTATTGCCCGTCGCTGCATGAGCATTGCTCACAAGCCTCGGGATGATCACCGCCCGCTGGCTGCCCCGCCCTGCATTGCCGACTGCAGAGCCGCATCGGCGTACGGCGTCTCGGCCCCGCGCATGACGATCTCGCCGATCCGAGTCACGCTCCCCGACGCGGCGAACAAGACCACGAGCTTCGTGCGGTCCGGCTTGAAGCAGGCTCGGTGAAGAGAACTGTGATTGCGAAGCCACTAACCCCGTATTCTTGTGCTCGGCGCAACGGATGCGATAGCGCGGCCATAAGTCCTGGACTGCTGCGCCGCCGCAGACTTCGCAGTCCTGCAGCGAGCGCGCTTCAGTGCGACCTGTACCAAGACTCTGGAACACGGAGCGGGGTGCGCTTTTGTTTCTTCTATTGATCATCCCAGCGCATCCGAAACCGGAGGCAGAACCACGTCAAGAGGCGAATGGCAGAGCTCGCCTGGGATCACCTGCAAATCGCGTAAAATGGAGACACGTTCTGAGCCTTGAATAGCGATCCGCTGCTCAAGTATCTTTCTATGACTCGCCAAGGCATCGAGCTATATTGCGTCTGATCACGAATTGTGGCCGCGCATATTCTTGTGAAGCGTAGCTGTGCGAACTGCCTGACGACCTGCTCCCAGGCTAATTGCACCTCGGCAGAAAATCCGGTCGGATGATCGCCTGACGCGCAATCGCTGGCGGCAGTTCACAACCATTGATGAGAAGGTCGCCTTCTCAGCCAAGATGATGCCGAGGAATTCTTGTAACGTTTTTCCTGCTTTCTCTCTTATAGGAATTTCGTTACACGTTTTTTCTGCCTACATGTACCGTGCCGGAGAGGCGACTCTCCTGCTCATGGTTGTGCCCGAAATCGGCATTGTGGCCGTCGCGACGGCCCAGGTCACCACGACAATCCTTCGAGTCGGGGTGGATGACTCAGGACACGTGGGCGGAAGGCACGCGTCGTCCAGCGTACCCTCCGTGGAAGGGCAGGGGACAAGTCGCTGCTCTAAGTCGCCGATCCAGCTCGCGTGCGCTTCGCCATAACCTCTCGGCAACCTCCTTTGGTCGTGATCACAGGATCCAAGACCCTGAGGTGCCCCATAAGCATCACGATCCTTGATCCGATCAGCGGACAGCTCATCACAATTCCCATGCCCAAACCACGTCCTCGTCTGACCGAGCCGTAATCGCCGAGATGTACGTACGGTCCTGCACTTTATGAGGAACGCTAAAGCTTGGCCTTGAGTTGCCATACCATGAGGGCAAGCACGGCCATCGTGGGCACATCGGTGCTGTCGGCGATCCTGCTGACGGCAGGTCTTCGCGTCGCTCTGTTGGGCGATCCGGAACCGGCCCCGCTCGTGGTCGCAGCCGCCGTTGACACGGCCGTCGCACCTTCTGCCGGAAACGACCATACGAGCGCCACTCATCCCGTACGTGAATGGGCCGATCCCCCATCGCGCATTGAGCGCGCTCCGGCGGGTGACGCGACCACCGCCTCGTTCGCAATCGGTCCAGCCGAGCCTGACACTACCGGCACGCTGGTTCGGCGAGCTGAGGCGGATACGCTCTCCCGCGCTTCCGCTCCAGTACGGCCGACGCCAGTGCATGAGTTCACTGGGCCCAGGCGGGCGAGCAGACCGGAGAAGGCAAAGCGACCCATGATGGCGCGAGCGGCCCGAAAGACGGAGCAGCGGCAACTGAAATCCGTTGGACCGACACCGACCACTGCGGCTCAACCTGCAACTGCGGTCCCCGAGCCCCAGCCAGTCGCCATGGCTGGTCCACTCGGCGACATCTTGCGCGGCTTGGGCTTCATGGACGGCCCTGCTCAGCAACGCTGACGAGATGGCAATCCGGATGACGGGGTAGGATCAAATTGCACACGCTCGGGGCTTAGCGTCAGTCCTGCTATCCTACGCCTTCTGATCGGCTCCCCGGGGAAGTGGCGCTCCGGCGATGCGTCACAGCGGGAAAGCTTGATCCAGCTGCCGCAACTCGTCCGGGCCAAGCCTCAGGCTCAGGGCCGCTGCATTCTCGCGCACATGGGCAACCGATCCAGATTCAGGGATTGCGATCACGCTTCCAGAGCGCATCGCCCACGACAGCGCGACGGCTGCCGAGCTCTGACCCTGCGAAGAGGCGATGCGCTGCACAGCCGGGTTCCGCAAAACACTCGAGCCTTCACCACCGAGCGGGGAATAGGCCATGATCGGCATGCGGTGTTGCAGGCACCACGGCAGGACATCCCGCTCGACCCTCCGGTCGGCCAAGCTGTAGGGCACCTGATTAGTCCCGCACCGCTCGCCTGCCGGGAGGCGGAACAGCTGATCCAGTTCGGCAACCCCGAAGTTCGAGACGCCCCATCGCCGGATCTGGCCACCAGCCCGCAATTGCTCGAACGTGTCGACGACTACTGCCAGATCCTTCGCGCGGTCAGGCCAATGCAGCAGGTACAAGTCGAGGTGATCGGTGCCGAGGCGGGCGAGGCTGGCGGAGCAGGCGCTCTGGATGCCCGCTCGGGTCGCGTGCGAGGGCCATACTTTCGAGACCAGGAAGACCTCATCGCGCCGGCCCTTAATCACACGCCCGATCAGGTGTTCAGCTTCACCGTCGCCGTAGATCTCCGCGGTGTCGATGAGCGTCAAGCCGAGGGCAAGGCCGGTGCTCATCGCCTCCTCCTCCTCAGCTACGGGATGCCGCCCCTGGCCGAGGCGCGCTGATCCCTGTCCCAGGGCCGGCACGACCGTGCCATCGCTCAGAGAAACGGTTTGCGCGGCCGCGCTCGTGGCGCTGCGTGGCAGACTCACAGCCGAGATCAGGCCCGCACCGTATAGGGCAAAGCGGCGTCGCGTGGTCGCATTCATGGCACTCTCCGACCTTCGTGGCGGATCGGACAAGTGTACACGCCCTCGGCTGGAGACCGCAGGGATGGTGGATGCCCGCTACGAGAAGTGCTCGATCCCAGTGCGAAACGGCGGCGGAGGAGCCGTTGTTCGGCACCCCGCCTGCGGGCCAGAATGGGCAGCAATACTTGGCACTCTCATGCAACAATTGCGTTTGTCGCGAAGCGGCCATTTGCAGTGAGTGAAGGTCTAGTCCTGGCCGATAGCGGTCCGTCTGCTTTGGAGCTCAAGCTGTGAGTAAGCAGACGCCACCCTTCGGCCTGTGCCGTCCTGCAGCAGGCCTTCGCGAGCGATGCTCCAGCAGGGTCTGAAACGTCAGTGCGTCGGCCGTTCCAGAATGCCGGACGACCTGTGCGAAACGAGGCAGGTCGGCTTGAGGGACGTTCCGTTGGGGCAAGCCCGGCCGGAACAGCGGCCTAGGCGCCCTCAGCATCGCCCTTAGGTCAGCGCCAGCCAGTTCGGCCTCCTCACGCACACTCGGCACGGTCTTCTGATCCGGCGAACGTTGAAGGAAGACGCACCGCCGCCCGGATCCTTCACTTGCGATCAGGTCCGGCCGCGAGACAATCTGCCCTTGTCCCTTGAAGCGGTTGCTAAAATTCTGGCGCCCCGGGCACGTCCGTTGGCCGCAAGAGACAACTCAGCCCCTTGAAGTACGCCGCAGAGTAGCTATAGTAATAGACACCATGTGTATTTCGGGTCGTCTTCTGAATCAGAGAGCTGGCCGCCTCGTCGCAGGCCGCTGAAACCCCGTAGCCGGCCAACGCCAAGCGTTCGGCCGCTCGGGGTGACGATCTCCCGACCTTCTCGTCCAAACATCAAAATGGCCGTTCGTCCGTGGCGGGAAGCCACGGCGCGCGACAGCATCAGCGCGGCTTCCCGTTGGCCGCGACAGGCATGGCCGTTCCAATATCTTACAGAGAGATCACGCACATGAGACCGCCTGCCGTTCGCGACCCGACGAGGGTGCTCCCTACGCCAAAGCCACGCCCAGCAACGTGCTCGGAGGCCACGGGCGGCTCGCCTGTGGAACCGCCCGACACGGCCGTCGGTCTGACGACGTCTGAGTGGCGGCCGGAGAACCCCAACATCGACAGGATGGAGCTTCGCCGCATCGTCATCGAGATCCTGGGCTGAGTGTTGCTCGGCCGTCTTCGCATGGACCGGCATGGCTTCTTGCTCATCCGCTCGGCTACCGGGCGGTCCACCCATCCAGATCCTGCAACTCAACAGGAGGTCGGCATGAAACCTTGTCGCATCGACGCGCCCATCGTCGTGCAAAGCTCCAGCATCGCTCTGGGCAACGCGTTGCGGCATCGCGCATGTACGGGCATCGAGCGCCTCGCCTCGAAGTATTTCGGCCGGCTCAACGCCGCGACGATCTACTTCAGCCGCGAGGGCAAGGGGTACCGCTGCACGGTCAACGTCGACATGGGGCCGCGGCGGGTCATCACCGGGGAGGCCCGCGGTGCGTCCTGCCACGGCGTTCTCGATAGCGCCCTGCGGAGGGCGGCGACGCGGCTGAGGCGGTTGAAGCGCTCCCTTCGGGACGACAAGTTCCCCCGGTTCGGCGGCCTGCCGGGTCTGAATCCCGCTCCGGCCCCGTTTCGGAACGCGGGCGTTCCTCGCCGCGGGCATCGGTTCGCGACCGTGCCGCCCGATCTTCGTCTCGCCCTCGCGGGGTGTGATGGGCTTGATGCAGCCGATTGGGAGTTCGGGTTGAAATGTCCCTCACCGCAAGTGGAGGTGAGTCATTGCAGGGAACAGGCTTGGTGCGCCGCATAGGAAGGTGCTCGGAAGTCAATGGAGGCCCATCCTATAGTGGAGCTACTCACCCTGCCATAAACGATTGACTGGACAGTTGAAGATCTAAGAGGAGTGGCCATATCCATGATTGTCATGTTCTCGCTGGATCGCTCCCTCAACATGAGAGCCGGCCGCCACGTCGCAGGCCGCTAGCCCCCGACGCTGGCGAGCGAAAGCTCGCCGCTCGGGGCAATGACGGTCCATCTCAGCTAGCTCGACACTTCAGAAACAGCTTCAAGGCTGCCGCATCGGTGGCCGAGCGTGCGCGGACCCTGTCCGCGAACGCGGAAGCGCATGTCGAGCTCACTTCCACTCAGGCTCCAGCCGACATCATTCCGCTTAGGAGGAGGCTCATGCGTATTCTCGTCGCCACCGACTTTTCACCCCGCTCGCAGCGCGCCGTGCGTCGCGCCGGCATCCTGGCCGCTCAGACCAGGGGGGACGTTATCCTCATGCATGTTGTGGAAAGCGCCGGTCGTCCTGAAGTCGCACGGGATCTCCGCGAGGCGCAACGCATGACCGCCGAGCAGATCGCCGTTGTGCCGGAACTTCTCCACGTCCCGTGTAAGCCTCTCGTCCTCGGGGGGGGCCCTCCCGACTTGATCCTCAATGCGGCATTGTCTCACGACGCAGACCTGATCATGGCCGGCGCGCCGCACAGGGCGGGAGCACGCAGTTCCAGGCGGACCGTTCGGAGCCTGATCCGCAATGGACGCCGCCCGGTCCTCGTGGTCAGTCGATCCGCCGCGGGGTCCTACACGCGGATCATGGTCCCGGTCGACTTCTCGGATGCTTCCACACGCGCCCTGCGGAGCGCGGCATCGCTCGAGCTCGCGGACGGTGCTGACGTCACTGTCGTGCACGCATTCGAAGCACCGGGGAAGCCGAAGCTGTCGGCGTTCGGCGTCGCGCGCGAGCAGATCGACAGCTACGTCGAGAACTGGCGCTCCTCGTTTGCGGAGGAGTTCGATGCCTTCCTTGAGGTCGACGGTCTCGCGGCGCGGGATTGGTCGAGGCGGGTGGAAGAGGGCCCGCCTCAGGACGTGATCGTGCGCCTTGCCGAGCAGATGCCCTCGGATCTCGTTGTCATGGGCACCCATGCCAGGACCGGGGTTAGGAAGGCGCTTCTCGGAAGCGTCACCGAGGACGTCCTCGCCACCGGAGGCGTGGACGTGCTGGTGGTCCCGCCGCATCCGCTCGGTCTCGGCGAACGGCCGCGGCTGCTTACGCCTGCTCCAACGGTCTGGGCCGAGCAGCTAGCCTCCAGAATTGCAGCTCCATAGGCAGCTATGACTGGCGCGACCGTTAGAACAGGTTGTGGGCGCCTGAGGGCTCGGCATATGTAGCCACGGTGATGTACTTCGGCCGATGGAGGGATCATCGTTGCCGAGCCCACAGTCTCGCCTAGCGCGGTCCCGGCGTCAGGGCCGCTCGCCGGCCCCAGATAGGTGGCTACACTCTGGCGATATTCGGTCCGGCGAGAACGGCATTGTGCAGATCCCAGACGACTGTTCCGAGCTCCCGAAACGGCGGGATTAGAAGTTTATCCTGAGAATATTCAGGAAAACTGCGCAAGCCCTCCTGTATGGCGGCACGTCGCGCTCGCAGATGCCGTTCTATATTCTCATGACTTCCATTGGGCTGTGGGGCGTCTATTGGCTCGTGTTGTGAACACGGCCACCCTAGGCTTCACGATCTGCTCTGGAGAGGTTGTGAGGCGTCCTTTCCTGCGAAGCGTCCTGTATGCATGAGCGCTTGTTGCACCAGAACCATCGGAAATTTGCTGTGGCGGCCGATGCACGAAATCTACTTCGTGCGCAGATATGCGATAATCGCCGTCAGGAATATGCCCAAAAACATCAGCAATCTGATCAGCTTGACTATAATCGCACGCTTTGAAGCTGAACGGCTTTGAATGCCATCTACGCCGTCCCGCTGGCTGCGAGAACGCAAGTCGGCCATGGCGAACTCCCAAGATCAGTGTGGAGCCTGGATGTCGGGCAGAGGCATCCTGCAGCAGGCCTCCAGGTGCGATCGGAACGGCAGATGGGGTTGATGCGAAATTGCATTATTCCGGGCGGTCGAGCTGTTTGACAGCAGGGGTTGAATGCCCGAGTTATAGCACATGGTGGAATACGTAGCCTTCAGCCGAATTCGGCAGCGCGCCGGGCAGCTTATCCTGGGCAAGTAGCCCCGAGTTCGCGTCACAACGCGAGCTCGGGGTCGCGTGCGACGACCCGAGAGGCTGAAGCCTCGGTCAGCACGCTTTGAAGCACGTCCCCCATTCATGCCGACGACCGAGGGTGAGAACGCGCCCGAGCTGCGCATTGCGGTTCGAGCTCGGCAGCATCCCTGAAGGTCCACGCCGAAGACGGAAGCATGATGCCGCACGGCTCGAAGGATCGAAGGTGTATTTCCTTCGCCGAAGTGCGGAGATCTCCGGGGGCGGCGGCAAGTCGGCAGGCGTAGAGCACTTCACAATGCTACACACCACCTCGAACGCACCGAGCGAGAATCCCCGGACCCTCGAGCGCGCGATCGGCCATCAGATCCGCCTGCTCCGACGCGAGCGCGACCTCTCGGTGGCCGATCTCGGGGCGGCGGCCGGCATCTCGCCGGGCATGATCTCGAAGATGGAGAACGGCCAGATCTCGCCCTCGCTCGCCTCGATCAACGCGGTGGCAAGCGCGCTCAACGTGCCGATCACCGCCCTGTTCTCGGCCTTCGAGGAGAGCCGCGACTGCTCCTACGTCAAGCGCGGCCAGGGCGTGGTGATCGAGCGGCGTGGCACCAAGGTCGGCCACATCTACGAACTCCTCGGCGCGGGCCTGCGCGGCGAGCTCGTGGTCGAGCCCTACCTGATCACGCTGGAGGCGGATGCCGAGCCCTATACGGGCTTTCGGCACAGCGGCATCGAGTTCATCTACATGCTCACCGGCGAGGTCAGCTATCGCCACGCCGACCAGGACTACCATCTGCGCCCCGGCGACGCCCTGATGTTCGACCCGCAGGCCCTGCACGGGCCGGCAAAGCTCCTCAAGACACCGATGACCTACCTGTCGGCTGTCGTCTATCCGCAACCTTAGAATGGCGTCTTGGATGTGAAACAACTTGGCTCATCCTTTAGCACAGCAGCCGATATGATCGTATTTGCCGGCCTCAGCCTAGGGTTGGACGAGGTCCGCAGTCTGATCTCGACTGAGGTGCACCCTCCGGTTGAGGCTGGCGACCTCAGCGTGCTGCCCACCGGGTGCACGGCGGTCATCATTGATGGTGTTCTCGATCCCGAGACCATACTGACTTCCGATGAAATCGAGGATGCACTCGCCCGAGGCGTCACGGTCAGCGGTGCCGGAAGCGTCGGAGCATGGCGGGCGGCAGAACTTGCTGACGCCGGCATGATCGGCAAGGGGTGGGTGTACGATACATATCGTTCCGGCCGGATCAGCGGAACGGACGAGATCGCCCTCCTCTACGACCCGGCCGCCCTGACGGCGTTGACCGTCCCGTTGATCAGCTTGCGGCACGCGCTTGAGGATGCAGCCCGTCGGGGTGCTTTGCCCCGTATGACGGCGAAGTCGGCGATGGCAACCGCCCGCGACATCCCGCTGGCGAACCGGGATCTGGATACCCTGACTTCCCGCCTTTCGGGCCATCTACCCCCCGGGTGGCTCACTAGGGTGCTGGGAAGCAGGATGGAGCTTCGGCTGGACATCAAGGCCGTCGACGCACGTCTCCTGATCCGACACGCTGCTTCCGGCGGCAGTTCAAGTCCTACCCGGGCGCGAGTTCGTCATGCCGATACGTCGAGCTCCCGCTGCCCTCCTAGCAGAAGTCGGCATTCATGAAGACCTTTTCGTCCCATCGCCTCGACGCGCAGGGAAACAATCCGCAGAACTTGGTGTCGATCGTCGCGAGGATCTGCGAAGATATGCAATCCGCGTCCGATCGCGGCCAGGTCGCGTCATACATCCCAAGTCTTGAGCGGGTCGGTCCGGAGCATTTCGGAATGGCAGTCGCGACGGCGGATGGCGGCATCGTCCTCGGCGGCAGCGTTGACATCGACTTCTCGATTCAATCCATTTCGAAAGTCTTCGCTCTGACGCTTGCGCTCGGAAAGGTCGGCGACGAGTTGTGGAAGCGGGTCGGGCGAGAGCCGTCCGGCACGGCATTCAACTCGATCGTGCAACTCGAGCAGGAAGCCGGCATTCCCCGCAACCCGTTCATCAATGCGGGCGCGATCGTCGTGACGGACGTCAATCTCGCGGGATACCGGCCCCGCGAAGCCCTTGGAGAACTTCTGCGTTTCGTCCGCTACCTAGCCGAGGACGAAACGATTGCGATCGACAAAGTAGTCGCGCGGTCCGAGGCGCAGACAGGCTTTCGCAACATCGCTCTTGCAAATTACATGCGCGCGTTCGGAAATCTCGTGCATCCAGTCGAACTCGTGCTCGGAACATACTTCCACCAGTGCGCGATCGCCATGACGTGCAGGCAACTCGCTCTCGCCGGTCGGTACCTGATGTTGGATGGCTGCCATCCCGACGGCGGCCGCGTCGTTCCGGAACGGCGGGCTCGCCGGATCAACGCATTGATGCTCACTTGCGGACACTACGATGCATCGGGCGATTTCGCCTTTCGTGTCGGGATGCCAGGCAAGTCGGGAGTCGGCGGCGGCATCCTGGCCATCGTGCCGGGCTCTGCCTCCATTGCGGTATGGTCGCCGGGTCTGAACGAGAACGGGAATTCGAAATTGGGGTCTCTGGCCCTCGAATGTCTCGCTGAGGCTACGGGCTGGTCGGTCTTCAGTTCAAGACTTCAACCCGCGCGCTAGTTCGGTGTCCGCTCGGTTTCGATGGAACTCGATCATTCGAGGAGTAGGCGATTGTCCGCGACCTTGCTGTTCCGCCACGATTCCGATGCACGGATTTCGCGCGCTCCGTCCCAGGAACGTTCTCTGGGGCACGACCAGATGCCCGCAGATGCAACACTGAGGAGTGCCTCACCTCGGGAAGGCGAAGCGATCTCCGATCATGGCCTCCCTTGCCGATCCGACCGCTTGCTTCCGCGAGCGTCATGCGGGCCGCCGAGCGCAGGTATGAGGGTCTTGTTCCGCCAAGGGCTGAGGCGCCGAAGACCGCCGGTGTGCAGGTGCAGGGACCGGATCCGTACCGCCGGCAGCCGACCTGCACGGACAGCTTCGTTTCCCTCTCGTTGCCGCCTTCCACGTCACCAGCCACCTTGAACGGAGTCCAGCCAGAGCCTGAACCTCTGCCCTCCCGCTGGAAAGGTTGACCAACGGCAATGCCGCACGAACTGCTTCTCATCGCCGTCGTGATGCTGCCCTTCGTGGGGAGCTGTCTTGCGGCGCTGCTGCAATCCAACGCTCGCAATGCGGAGACGTGGCTAGCCGGCGCGACCGCTCTCACCTGCCTGGTTCTGGTCTCGGCGGCCTTTCCAGCCGTTGCAGCCGGAGGCGTCGTCCGAAGCAAGATGGAGTGGCTGCCCGAGTTTGGCCTCGACTTCACGTTGCGGATGGACGGCTTCGCCTGGATGTTCGCCGTGCTGATCACCGGAATCGGCTTCCTGGTCGTATTATACGCGCGCTACTACATGTCTCCGGCCGATCCCGTGCCGCGATTTTTCTCCTTTCTGCTCGCGTTCATGGGCGCGATGCTCGGCATCGTGTTGTCGGGCAACATGATTCAACTCGTCTTCTTTTGGGAGCTGACCAGCCTCTTCTCCTTCCTTCTGATCGGCTACTGGCACCAGAGCGCTCCCGCTCGCGATGGTGCGCGCATGGCGCTGACCATTACCTCCGCCGGCGGACTCTGCCTGTTTGCCGGAGTGCTTCTGGTAGGACACATCGTCGGCACCTACGATCTCGACCGGGTGCTGGCATCGGGGAACCTGATCCGATCCCACCATCTCTACGTTCCTGCCCTTCTGCTCGTTCTCCTCGGCGCGCTCACCAAAAGCGCGCAGTTCCCGTTCCACTTCTGGCTGCCGCACGCCATGGCGGCTCCGACCCCGGTTTCTGCGTATCTGCATTCCGCCACGATGGTGAAAGCCGGCGTGTTCCTGCTCATCCGCCTATGGCCTGCGCTTGGAGGAACCGACGAGTGGCTCTGGCTCGTCGGATCCGCCGGCCTGATCACGTTCATACTCGGCGCGTACATCGCGATCTTCCAGCAGGATCTCAAAGGATTGCTGGCGTACTCGACCATCAGCCATCTCGGGCTGATCACGCTCCTGATTGGGCTCGACGCACCACTGGGCATCGTCGCCGCGATCTTCCACATCCTGAACCACGCGACCTTCAAGGCGTCGCTGTTCATGGCGGCAGGCATCATCGATCACGAGAGCGGCACACGCGACATCCGGCGTCTCAGCGGGCTGTGGCGGTTCATGCCGGTCACCGCGACTCTGGCGATGGTCGCGGCGGCGGCCATGGCAGGCGTCCCTCTGCTGAACGGGTTCCTGTCGAAGGAGATGTTCTTCGCAGAGACTATCGAGACCCACAACGGCTCCCTCCTCGATGACGCGCTGCCCTACATCGTCACCTTGGCCAGTACCTGCACCGTCGCATACTCATTGCGCTTCATCCGCGACGTGTTCTTCGGCCCCGCACCGACCGGTCTGCCGCGCACTCCTCACGAGCCACCTCGGTGGATGAGGTTTCCCGTCGAGCTGCTGGTGCTGGCTTGTCTCGTAGTCGGGATCATCCCGTCCATGACGGTCGGGCCAGCGCTGGACGCGGCTGCACGTGCGGTCCTTGGAGGTGAGACGCCCGAATACAGCCTCGCCGTCTGGCACGGCTTCACCCCAGAACTGCTCATGAGCATCCTCGCCATGAGCGGCGGCGTGGCGCTCTATTTCGCGTTGCACGCCTACCTGCTGAGCGGCGTCGAGGGGCCGCCGCTTCTGCGCCATCTCAACGGGCAACGCATCTTCGAGCGCATCCTCGTCTTCTTGTCCTGGCGCCTGGCCAAGCGCCTGGAAAATCTGCTTGGTACGCGCCGTCTCCAGCCTCAGCTACGATTGATGGTGGGCATGGCGCTCCTCGCGGGGGCCGCGCCGTTTCACACGGGCGGGTTCTCGATGGGACATCCGGCGTCCGACATCGATCCCGGCTTCGCTCTGGTCTGGGTGGTGGGGGCCGCCTGCGCCATCGGCGCGGCCCATTTCGCCAAATTTCACCGCCTCGCCGCCCTCGTTCTGCTCGGAGGAGCCGGCCTCGTGGCCTGCGTCAGTTTCGTCTGGCTCTCCGCTCCCGATCTCGCCCTGACCCAGCTTGTCGTGGAGACGGTGACCACCGTGCTGCTTCTGCTCGGGTTGCGCTGGCTGCCAAAACGCATTCCCGAGGCCAGTGCAATGGGATGGTGGACGGAGCTGCTCCAATGGCACCGTGCTCGCGATCTGACCATCGCCCTCTGCGCCGGTGCCGCGGTGGCGGCCCTTGCCTATGCGGCGATGACGAGACCCATGCCCGACAGCATCTCGCGCTTCTTCGTCGAGAACGCCTACACGCAAGGCGGGGGCACCAACATCGTCAACGTCATCCTGGTAGACTTCCGCGGCTTCGACACGCTGGGCGAGATCACCGTCCTCGGCGTCGTGGCTCTCACAGTCTATGCCCTCCTGCGTCGATTCCGTCCTGCAGCCGAAAGCATTCCGCTGCCCGAGCAGCAGCGCATCCAAAACGCCTACGATGACGACCATCCGGAACGTGCAACCGGCGACACCATCGCAGATGCCATGGCCGTCCCCGCGTTGATCATGAGGCTCATGTTCCCGGTGATCGGCGTCGTCGCCCTGTTCTTCTTCCTGCGAGGACACGATCTTCCGGGCGGCGGGTTCGTGGCAGGCCTGACGATGGCGGTCGCCTTCATCCTGCAGTACATGGCCGGCGGCACCCATTGGTTCGAGGCGCGCCTTCGGATCCTGCCGCTGCGCTGGATGGGATTCGGCCTGCTGGTCGCGGCCGGAACAGGGGCCGCGGCCTGGCTGTTCGCGCGTCCCTTCCTGACCTCTTACTTCACATATGCGAACGTACCGCTGATCGGTTCCGTACCCCTGGCAAGCGTGCTTCTGTTCGATCTCGGCGTGTTCTCGCTCGTCGTCGGCGCCACCGTGCTGATGCTGATCGCGATCGCGCATCAATCGGTGCGAAGCCACCGAGCGGCACCACAAGCACGGGGACCTGGGCCACAGCCGACGCGTCGCACGATGGAGGTGGAGTGATGGAGATCATCCTCGCCCTTGGCATCGGGACACTCGTCGGTGCGGGCGTCTGGCTGATCCTGCGACCACGTACCTTCCAGGTGATCATCGGCCTCTCACTGCTTTCCTACGCGATCAACCTCTTCATCCTCGCGATGGGGCGATTGCGGATCGGCGCGCCTCCCGTCCTTGCGACGCGGGGAGCCGGCAACCCCTTGCTCTACGCCGATCCTCTGCCGCAGGCCCTGGTACTCACCGCCATCGTGATCAGCTTCGCAACGACGGCACTTTTCCTCGTGGTGCTGTTGGCCTCGCGGGGGCTGACGGGGACCGACCACGTGGACGGCCGGGAGCGGGACTCGTGAGCCGCTTCGCCGACCACCTGCTTGCCGCGCCCGTCGTGGTGCCGCTCCTCGCAGGAGCCCTCATGCTTCTCTTGAACGAGCGCCGACGCGCCTGGAAGGCCGCGATCAGTCTCGCCTCGACCTTCGCGTTGGTGGTCGTAGCGATCGTCATTCTCAATGCCATCGACTCGCCGCCGAATCGTGCCGGATCGGCCGGGGTGTACCGCCTCGGCGCTTGGCCGGCGCCGTTCGCCATTGTGCTGGTCGCGGATCGCCTCGCGGCGCTCATGCTGCTCCTGACGAGTGTCCTGGCATCCGCCTCGCTACTCTTCTCGCTCGCCCGGTGGCACCGCGTCGGCGCGCATTTCCACTCGCTGTTCCAGTTCCTGCTGATGGGCCTCGACGGCGCCTTCCTCACAGGCGATCTGTTCAACTTGTTCGTCTTCTTCGAACTGCTCTTGGCGGCATCCTACGGCCTTGCACTGCACGGTTCGGGCGCCTTGCGTGTCAGAGCCGGACTTCACTACATCGCGATCAACTTGGCTGCCTCGCTCCTGTTCCTGGTCGGGGTGAGCCTGATCTACGGCGTCACCGGCACGCTCAACATGGCGGATCTCGCCATCCGCATTCCGGCCGTCGCGCCAGAGAACCGACCCTTGCTGGAAGCCGGAGCCGGAATTCTCGGGATCGTCTTCCTCCTCAAGGCGGGCATGTGGCCGCTCTGCTTCTGGCTGCCGACGACCTACGCCGCCGTGGCGGCGCCGGTTGCGGCGATCTTCGCGATCATGACCAAGGTCGGCGTCTACATCGTGCTGCGGCTCTGGCTGCTCCTGTTCGGCGTCGAGGCCGGAGCATCGACGCAATTAGGCGGAGACTGGCTGCTGTTCGGCGGCATGGCGACGGTCGCCTTCGGCGTCATCGGGACCTTGGCGTCGCAGGACTTGGCGAGACTGACTGCCTTTTCCGTGCTCGTGTCCTCGGGCACCGTGCTCGCTGCAATCGGCATGGGGCAGGTCGGGGTGACGACCGGAGCGTTGTTCTACCTCGTCAGCTCGACGCTTGGCCTCGGTGCCTTGTTCCTGTTGGTCGAGCTTACAGAGCGCGGACGCGAGCCGGGTGCGGACGTGCTCGCTGTGACGCGGGAAGCTTACGGAGAAGAGGACGTCGATGGGGAGGAAGAGATCGGTGTCGCTATCCCAGCCACCATGGCCCTGCTGGGCCTCGCGTTCATCGGTTGTGCGTTGGTCGTTTCCGGTCTTCCGCCGCTGTCCGGCTTCATCGCCAAGTTCGCGCTTCTGAGCGCCGCACTCAATCCACTCGGGACGAACGCGAGCAGCGGGCCGATCTCCGGTGCGTCATGGGCCCTGCTCGCGATGCTGATCCTGTCCGGGTTGGCAACACTTATCGCGATGGTCCGCGCGGGCATCCGCACCTTCTGGGCGGCGCCCGACCGCACCATCCCGCGGGTCCGGGTGATCGAAATGGCGCCGGTTGGCATCCTCATCATCCTGTGCGGGATTTTGACGATCCAGGCCGGGCCGATCATGCGCTACATGCGGGACGCCGCTGAGATGCTGCATACGCCCCGATCTTACATCGGCGACGTGCTACCGCCGTCCGTCCCGGAAGCTCGCGGAGCGGACCGGTCATGACGTGGCTCCTGCCGTTCCCGTTCGTGTCCGCCGGTCTTCTGGCCGTCTGGCTCCTGCTCAACCAAGCGCTTTCGGTGGGCCATATTCTAATCGGCAGTGCGGTGGCGCTGGCCGGGGGATGGGCGTTGGCGGTGCTGCGGCCACCCAAGGCCCGCTTCCGGCGGCCAGCCGCCATCTTCCGGCTCTCGTCGATGGTTCTGGCCGACATCGTCCGGTCGAACATCGCCGTAGCCTCGATCATCCTGGGTCAGGGACGGCAGAAGCGGACCTCAGGCTTCGTGAACATTCCTCTCGAATTGCGCGATCCCTATGGGCTGATGGTGCTGGCGTGCATCATCACTTCGACCCCCGGTACTCTCTGGGTGGACTTCGATCCGGCGAAAGGCGTTTTGATGATCCACGTCCTCGATCTGGTGGATGAAAGCGGATGGACGCGCACGATCAAGGATCGCTACGAGATGCCTCTGCTGGAGATTTTCGCATGAGCACCAGCATATTGACGGCATCGCTGCTCATGGCACACGGGCTCTTGGCCATGGGCATGGGATGCGCCGCGTTCCGGATGCTTCGAGGCCCGAGGGCGCAAGACCGCGTGGCGGGTCTCGACGCCCTCTACGTCAACGCCATGCTGCTGCTTCTCACCTTCGGCATTCGATCCGGCATGTCGCTCTACTTCGAGGCAGCCCTCGTCGTCGCCGTGCTCGGCTTCGTCGGGACCGTGGCTCTCGCCAAGTTCCTGCTGCGGGGAGAAGTGATCGAATGAGCGGGGCCGCTGAACTACCTGCCTGGGCTGCGCTGCTGACGGCCACACTGGTCCTGATCGGTGCAGCTGTGACCCTGATCGGCTCGATCGGGCTATTGCGGCTCGGAAGCTTCTACGAACGGGCTCACGCACCTACCCTCGGAACGACGCTCGGGACCGGCTGTATCGTGGTGGCTTCGATGGTCTATTTCTCGGTGTTGCAGACCCGACCCGTGATGCACGAACTGTTGATCGCGATCTTCGTCGCTGTGACGACACCGGTCACGCTGATGCTGCTGGTGCGGGCGGCGCTGTATCGCGACCGGTCGGAAGATGCGGGTGGGATTCCAGGACCGGATCGCTCCTGAAGCGCGGGAGCCGACAACCGGCTCGCCTCCACCGGGGTAGAGACCTTAATGGCCCCCCGTCCAGCGCCGAGCTACCAAAAGGACGAGTGCAGAATGGGCTGGTCGCTCCCGATCGGCGTGGTGAAGGGCACGGTCATCCGCGTCCACATCACGTTCCTGCTCTTCCTCGTCTGGATCGGCGTGGCCGCCTTTGCCCGAGGCGGTCAAGGTGCCGCATTGCAGAGCGTCGTCTACATCGTGCTCCTTTTCCTCTGTGTGCTCCTGCACGAGTTCGGGCATGTCTTCGCGGCCCGCCGCTACGGCATCCGAACGCCCGACATCACGCTACTGCCGATCGGCGGCGTCGCCCGCCTCGAACGCATCCCGGACAAGCCCCTGCAGGAACTCGTCGTGGCTCTTGCCGGGCCTGCCGTGAACATCGCCATCGCGCTCCTGCTCTTCCTGACTCTGGGCGGCTTGGCATCGGATGCCGGAACGGAGGTGGCCAACCCCGGTGTCAGTCTGCTGGAGCGTCTCCTCTGGGTGAACCTGTTCCTCGTCGTGTTCAACCTGATCCCAGCTTTCCCAATGGATGGTGGTCGCGTGTTGCGCGCCATCCTCGCGCACCGTCTCGGCTATGCGCGTGGCACTCAGATCGCCTCACGGGTGGGGCAGGCGCTGGCCTTCGCGTTCGGCCTCTGGAGCCTGCTCGGGGGCAATCCGCTGCTGATGTTCATCGCGCTGTTCGTCTATCTCGGTGCCGCCTCCGAGGCCCATGCGGTTCAGATGCAGCAGGTCTCGCGAGGCTTGCTGGCCGCGGACGCGATGATCACCCACTTCGAGAGCCTACGGGCCGGCAGCGTGGTCGAGGATGCCGTGCGCTGCCTCATCGCCACGACGCAGCATGAGTTTCCGGTCGTAGACGGTGCGGGGCAGTTGCGGGGTGTGCTCACGCGAGACGACATGATCCGTGCTCTGCGCGAGCGCGGCCCGGAGACGCCGGTGCTTGAGGTGATGCGCTCGGACGTTCCGATGGTGCGGGACCGCCAGCTGCTCGAGGACGCCCTGCGGTTGATGCAGGAGAAGCAGCTGCCCGCAGTCGGCGTGGCGAATGAAACAGGCCGGCTCGTGGGCCTGATCACGCCTGAAAACGTCGGCGAGATGATGATGGTCTTGTCTGCGCGCCCTGAGTGGCGCCCGCCGCTCGTTCCTCGCATCCGACGCTCCACATGATCAGGCCGGGCTCCTCTTCGAAGGCAGTCAGAGCAAACTCTTCGGCAGCACGCTTGAGCCACGCCTGCGATATCCGCGGCGCTGGTCACGACTAGGAGCCGGTATCGGGCTAGCGTCACAGCACGCACCCGCCACCAAACTCGCAGCGCGCCAGCGTGACCCGCTGTTGAACGCTCAGCGGCTGTTCCCGCTCACCCGTCCGTTCGATCCTATGGGGGGTGGGTCCCATCTCTCCTGCAGTCGCGTCTCTTCCGGTCCGGGAGCCATTATGCCCGGCTGCAAGCGCGCTTTGCGCAAAAGAGAGCCTCAGCGCAAGCCGGAACAACGGGCCACGAGCCCACAAGCTGGGCTGCAACAATGACCGCTTTTGAGATGCCGTTCGGAACGCCTGAGTGGCTGGAATGGGCGCAAAGCCGAACGTCCGGTCCTACGCGTGAGGGCGATCCGGCGTGACGTAGTCTGGCCGAAAACCGCCGCTCCGCTTCGGAGAATGTTTGCCAGAAAAGCTGACGGGCTTTTGCCGGCCGAGGCCTGCCATTCGACAATCTTCGGCCTTGCGGCTGCAGGCGATACGTCCTCTTCCGCGAAGGTGCGTTCTGGCCTGCCATCGCGTAGCTTGCCCCGCACTCCGGAATAGCGTCGGATGCCGGCCGACCACTGAGACGCTTCTTAGGCGGTCTTGGCAGGCAGGGCGAAGAGATCGATGAAGGACTGTGCGAGATCGGCATCGCCAGCGAAGGCGAGCGTTCCGCCCAGACCATCTCTAGCCAGAGGCGCCTTGCCATAGATCGTGCGGCGCAGCGCCATCGTATCTCCGGTGAAGGCGAGGTCGGGCGCCTCCATGACACCACGGCTCACGCAGATCTCGCCGCCCGTCACTGTCGCGATAAAATCCTCGCCGGGGAAATGAAAGGCAACTGAGACAGCCAGTCCCGCGGCGCGCTCTCGATCGATCAGGGCCTGGAGCGACATCATGGCTGAAGCCGCCGACATGAACAGGCTCGGATCATGCCGCGGCGAGCGGGCCGCCCAGCGGCCAAGGTCGCGCATCAACGGCGCGGCCTCACGGCCCCACTCCGTCAAGTCGTAGACCTGCACGTTGGCTGGCGACGGCAGCCGGAAGCGGCGGACGATTCCTGCATCTTCCAGGCTTTCCAGGCGCTGTGTCAGCACGTTGGCGCTGATGCCTGGAAGGTTTGCCCGAATCTCGCCGAAGCGGCGGGGACCGAAGACGAGTTCGCGCATGATCAGCAGCGACCAACGCTCCCCGATGAACTCCAGGGCGAGGGCAGTGCCGCAAGCGTCGTCGTACCGACGCTCTCGTGGCGCAGATGCCTCACTAGTTACTTCTTCTGACTGCATGGTTGCTTTGTATAACCGAGAATGCCAGCCTGGGCAAAGCGGGGCCGTAAGTGGTGCTGCGATGCGGCCAACGCGCTCGTTGTCACGGAGGAATGGGTCTGATGCCAACTGTCGAGGGTAAACCCATCTGGTTCGAATTGAACGCGGCCGACCAGGACGCGGCACAAGCCTTCTACGAGGCTGTCGCCGGCTGGCGCATCACGCCCGTCCCCGATGCCGGAGCATGGCGGCTACCGGGTCGCGGAGGCTGACGGGAAGGCCGTGGCCGGGATCCGGCGGTCGATGCCCGCAGCTCCCGGCTTTCCCGGCTGGGCAGTCTACCTCGCGACCCGCGACGTCGACGCCACGGTCTCCCGGGTGGTGGGTCTCGGCGGCCAGATCCGGTTCGGGCCTGTCGACATCCCCCATGTCGGCCGC
>NZ_JBAWTG010000070.1:0-25493 GCF_037106235.1 Methylobacterium nigriterrae
GTCGTGGACCTGCCGGTAGAGCGGCCGGAAGCCGACGCCCTCACCCCCCTCACGGCCCGACCCGCCGCCAGATCCGCCCGTGCCCAACCGTTCCATCGTTCGACGTGATGCTTCCTGCCGCCCTGTGCCGAAGGGAGCGGCTGAGCCAGCAAGTCTCCCGGTTCAACAGTTAAGTCTTTGTCCCGAGCCCGGCAATGATCGGTCGCGCCCGCCCACAGGCGATGATCGGGATCCGGGTTCGCGCACGCAGCGCCGTCCGCGTCGGGTCAGGCTTGCAAGGTGGGCAATCCGGGCACGGGCGGTTGCAAAGATGATGGCATGGAGTATTCCAAGCGCGGCCGTTCCTTCCTTTCCGCGCGACGAGGTGAGTTGATGAGCAAACAGCTGACGGACGACCGCCCGATCTGGCCCTCGGTTCCCGCCTCCGAGCCGCCGATCCCGCATTCCCCGGCGCTCGACCGGCCGCGAGAGCCGTCGTCTCGTGCCGACGCTCCGGCCGCCTTCCCGGCAACGCCTCCGCAACCGGTACCGGTCACCGAGCCGTTCGAGGGCTTCGGCTCCTTCTCGGGCTGAGCGGGAGAACGCGCCTCGACGCGACTCGCAGCGTCCCCGACGTCGACGGCGCGAAAAATCCTCTGCGCGTGGCCGTTCACGGGGCCGGGCTCGGACCCGCCGCGATCGGGGTACTGCCAGAATACGCCGTCAGGATGATGGCGCGGCGCCCCGGCCTGCGCTCTCCTGCGACCCGCTCGACATGCGCGGCTCGCGGGGACAGTGACATGCCTCGACAAATCGGACCCGATCGACCCATCTGGCCCCCCGTCCCCGATTCACCCGACCCATCGCCCGGTTCCGGGACCGCGCGGCGCCCGACCGACGGCGCCCGCCGCCTGCCGCGCTGCGCGACGCTCGACGAGTTGATGCTGCTGCCACCCCCGCCCGAACATCGCTCCGAACGCCGCCCGCGCGACGCCGGATAGGCGCGGCCGTGCGGTAGCGGAGCCGTTGCCGCGGCCCGATCGAGCCCTAAGAGAAGACGCGGGTGCGGTGCCCCGCGGCTCGCTCCGCGTGTTTCCGCGGCGCGCCCATCCTGCGGGGGGCGGAGACGGGAGCACGAGATGGAATACCGGCAGTTCGGACGATCCGGCCTCAAGGTGCCTGTCCTCAGTTTCGGCACAGGCACCTTCGGCGGCACGAACGAGTTCTTTCAGCGCTGGGGCCAGACGGACGTCGCGGAGGCGACGCGCATGGTCGATTGCTGCCTCGATGCGGGGGTCAATTTTTTCGACACCGCCGACATCTACTCGCAGGGCGCCTCGGAGGAGATCCTCGGCCAGGCCCTCAAGGGCAAGCGCGCGCGAGCGCTGATCTCGACGAAGGCGACCTTCGCGGCGGGCGACGGCCCGAACGAGGTGGGTTCCTCGCGCTACCACCTCGTGCGCGCCTGCGATGCCAGCCTGAAGCGGCTCGGCACCGATCATATCGACGTCTACTTCATGCACGGATTCGACGCGCTCACCCCCGTCGACGAGACCTTGCGGGCCCTCGACGACCTCGTGCGGTCGGGCAAGGTCGGCTACATCGGCGCCTCGAACTTCTCCGGCTGGCAGCTCATGAAGGCGCTCGCGACCTCCGAGCGCCACGGGCTCGCCCGCTACGTCGCCTACCAGGGCTACTACTCGCTGATCGGCCGCCACTACGAGTGGGAGCTGATGCCGCTCGGGCTCGACCAGGGTGTCGCCCTAATGGTGTGGAGCCCGCTCGGCTGGGGTCGGCTCACGGGCAAGATCCGGCGCGGGCAGACGGCACAGGGCGGGCGCATCGCCTCGGGCGGCGCGGAAGGCGGACCGCCGGTCGCGGACGAGTACCTGTACGGCGTGGTCGACGCCCTCGATGCGGTGGCGGCCGAGACCGGCAGGACGGTGGCTCAGGTGGCGCTCAACTGGCTGCTCAGCCGGCCGACGGTCGCCAACATCGTGATCGGCGCGCGCACCGAGGAGCAGTTGCGCCAGAACCTCGAAGCCGTCGGCTGGTCGCTCTCCGCGGACCAGGTCGCGCGGCTCGACGCGGCAAGCCAGGAGACGCCGATCTATCCCTACTGGCACCAGAAGGGATTCGACGAGCGCAATCCGAAGCCGACCGTCTGGTGACGCCCACGCCCGCCGGCCGCGCCTCGTGATCGCGGCCGGCGGGCGCCTCTCACGCGCCGGACAGCCGGGTCTTGGCGAGCGGGAGGCTGCGGACGCGCTGCCCCGTCAGCGCCGCCACCGCGTTGACCACGGCCGGCGGCACGCCGGGCAGGCCCGGCTCGCCGATGCCGCCCATCGGCGCGCCGCTCTCCACGATGGCGACGTGCACCTGCGGCATCCGCTCACGGTCGAGGACCGGGTAGGCGTCGAAGTTGCGGGCCTGCCGCTGCCCACCCTCGTAGACGACCTGTTCCAGGAGCGTCGCCGAGAGACCGAGCGCCGCCGCGCCCTCCACCTGCCGCTCGACGATCGCCGGGTTGACCACGCGCCCGGGATCGATCGCGATCCAGAGATCGTGCACCCGTGCCTCGCCGTCCTTCAGCGACACCTCCGCGACCGTCGCTGTCTCCGAGCCGAACGGCGAGGCCATCGAGACGCCGCGCGCGCGCCGCGTGCCGTCGGGTGCGTCGAACGGCCCGCGCTTCCATCCGCCCGCGAGGCCGGCGACGGTCCGCAGCAGCGTGAGATGGCGCGGGCTGTCCTTCAGGAGCGCCAGGCGCAAGTCGAAGGGATCCATGCCTCCGGCCTCCGCCACCTCGTCGAGGAAGCTCTCGTAGAAGAAGTCGTTCATCGAGTGCCCGACCGAGCGCCAGAAAGCGATGGTAACGGGTTGTGGCACCTTCACGTAGTCGAGCTTCCTGTTCGGGATTGCGTAGGGCTTCCTGTCGAGACCCTCGACCACGGAGGAATCGACCGGTTCCTTGAACACCGCGCCGAACCACCGACCGATCGGCCCCTCGCCGACCGCGCGTGTATGGATCGCGACCGGCATGCCGTCCGGCCCGATTCCGGCGCGGAAGCGCACGAACCCGAGGGGCCGCACCGCGTCCATGCCGAACTCCTCCTCGCGCGACCACAGCACCCGCACCGGCCGGCCCGTCGCCCTGGCGAGCAGGATCGCCTGCGGGAAGGGGTTGGCCGGCCCGTAATAGAAGTGCCGCCCGAAGAACCCGCCGAGCATCGGCGAGTGGATGCGCACGCTGTCGGGCTGCAGGCCGGCGACCTTGGCGGCCACCTGCTGGAACACTTCCGGCATCTGGTTCGGCACCCAGAGATCGAGGCTGCCGTCATCGCTGAAGCGCGCGATCGACGAGGGCGGCTCGAGCTGCGCGTGGGCGAGGTAGGGCGCGTCGTACTCGGCCTCGACGATTTTCGCGGCGCTGCCGAGCGCCCGCTCCGCGTCGCCTTCCTGCTCCGCCACGAGCAGGGCAGCCTGCGAGACCTTGAGCGCCTCGCGCATGGCCGCCGAAGAGAAGGCCTCTGAGACGGTGTCGAGCCCCTGAGCCGCGGGCTTCGTCCAGGTGACCTGCAGCGCCTCGACTCCCTTGCGGGCATGCCACCAGGTATCGGCGACCACGGCCACGGCACCGGGCAGCCGGTGAATGGACCCGACGCCCGGCATCGCCGCCACGTCCGACTCGTTCGCGATCGCCTCGGGCTCGGTGCCGAGATGCGGCGCGTGCACGACGGCGGCGTGCAGCATCCCGTCGATCGCGAGGTCGATCGCGTAGGTCGCGCGCCCCGTCGACTTGTCACGCATGTCGAGGCGCGGCACCGGCTTGCCGATGTAGCGGAAGCTCGCCGGGTCTCTCAGCGGCACGTCCTCGCGCGGCTTCAGCGCGAGCGCGGACTCGGCCAGCGCGCCGTAGCCCAGCGAGCGGCCGGAGGCTGCATGAACGACGCGGCCGTTCTCCGTCGTGAGCTGATCGGGTTGCGTGCCGAG
Organism: Methylobacterium nigriterrae; assembly: GCF_037106235.1. Classification (NCBI taxonomy): domain Bacteria; kingdom Pseudomonadati; phylum Pseudomonadota; class Alphaproteobacteria; order Hyphomicrobiales; family Methylobacteriaceae; genus Methylobacterium; species Methylobacterium nigriterrae. Next base: position 3,973 of record NZ_JBAWTG010000070.1, read on the forward strand.
CTTCGCGGCCGCCGCCCGGATCAGCATCTCGCGGGCCGTGGCGCCGAGGCGGCGCATGGCCTCGAAGCTGGAGCGCGTCGAGAAGCTGCCGCCGGTAAGCCGCAGCCCGTTGACGACCGCATAGTCGGGCCCGGGCGGCGCGCATTCCACGGCAAAGCGCGACGGGTCGAGGTCGAGTTCCTCGCCGATCGTCTGGGCAAGCCCGGTGTTGATGCCCTGGCCGCCCTCGACGAAGGGGCTGAGCAGGCGGACAGAATCGTCGGGCCGGATCTCGAGGAAGGCGGCGACACGGGTGCCGGGCTTCGGAGCCACGGCGCCGGCGCCCTCGGCCTGGGCGCGGGCCTCGGTCGGCAGGCCGATGCCGAGGAGGAGCGCGCCTGAGGCCGCACCGAGGAAGCCGCGGCGGGAGAGGTTGCGCACCGGCTCGGGAGCGCGATGGTCGGTGAGCAGCAGGGGCGTGAGGTCGTTCATGGCTTGCCTCCTCACGCGGCGGCCTGCCGCACGGCGGCGGCGACGGCGTTGTAGGTGCCGCAGCGGCAGAGGTTCGTCATGGCCCCCGCGATGTCGTCGTCCGATGGCCTGGGCGTCCGCTTCAGGAGGCTCGTGGCCGCCATCACCTGGCCGGACTGACAGTAGCCGCATTGAGGCACCTCGATGCCCACCCAAGCCTCGACGACCTTCCGGCCGACAGGATCCTGCTCAATCGCCTCGATCGTGGTGACGGCCTGAGTGCCGACGCTCTCGATCGGCACCTGGCACGAACGGGCCGCCTGCCCGTCGAGGAGCACCGTGCAGGCGCCGCATTGGCCGATGCCGCAGCCGTACTTGGTGCCGGTGAGACCGAGCGTGTCGCGCAGCACGAAGAGGAGCGGAGTGTCCGGCTCGACATCGGCCTGACGAGCCTGTCCGTTGATGGTGAGCGTGGGCATGCGGACCTCTCGAGGGTGGCAGCAACGAAGCTGCGATGGACGCAGCGGAGACGCGCGGAGCGAGAGTCTCTCCAATCTAGATCGGCCGGATCGTCATTTGCGAGCCCTGGACGACGCATCGTCCGCCTGGCGACGGTCGTCGGCCGGCATTGCCGGTCCCGATCCGCGACGGCGCACGGTGCGAGCGGGGATGCGCGTGCGTTCCCTCCCGCATCGCACGATTCCGTTCATGTCCGAGGGAAGACGCGGCAGCGACGCTGCGCCCGCTCCTCGAACGATAAGATGCATATGCATCCATCGAGAAGTGGCATATGCATGCATTTGTTTTGAGCGTCAAGCGGGATGCGGTTCAGGTCCGGTTCGTTCTACGCGTTTGAACAGGGAAGGAGTCCGGCGCGGGCCGGACCTGGATCACCGTGAGAGCGACGATGAACACCGACCCGAGCCTGTGCAGCAACGCGGTGCTGCGGCAGGCCATGCGCAGCCTCGGCCAGCTCTACGACGACGCCCTCGCGCCGAGCGGGCTCAGGGCGACGCAGCACGGCCTGCTCGCGACGATTGCGGCGCTGGGTTCGCCCACGATGGGGGCGTTGGCCGAAGCGCTCGTGATGGACCTTTCGGGGCTCGGTCACACCTTGAAGCCGCTCGCGCGGGACGGGTATGTCCGGCTCGTTCCGGATGAGCGTGACCGTCGCGCGCGGCGCGTCTCGCTGTCGGATGCCGGCCGGGCGAAGCTCGGCGAAACGACGGCGCTCTGGCGTGCGGCCCAGGATCGGTTCGAGGCCGCGTTCGGCCCGATCGAGGCGGCGCATCTGCGGCGCGTGCTGGGCCACCTCGCCTCGCGGGAATTTCGCGACGCTTTCCTGGCCGGCAGTTCCGCCCGGCCCTCAGCCGATCCCGAGTGAGAGAGACGTCAGCAGCGCGTGCAGATCGGTTTCGCGGCCTGCATGCCCTGGTTGAGCAGGCGGCCGAGCACGTCCTCGCGCTCCTGCGGTCGGGCGGCCGTCTGCGGGGCGGACTCCGTGCCGGTCGCCGCCGGCGACGCGGAGGCGGTGACGGTCGGCGATGGGGCGATGGGCGCGCTCTGAGCGGCGGTGGCGGGCTCGGCGCGTCCGAGCGGCTCGGACTGCCATTTCAGGCGCGCTGCCGCCGAGCGCTGTAGTGCCGCGAGCGGATTCACGCCGGGACCGGATCCGCCACGGTCGGCCACGGCCTCGCCCTCGCCGTCCACCAGCACCTTGGTATTGGCCAGTCCCTCGCTCTGCACCAGCGCGAAGAGTGCCGCGGCCTGCCTGGGCGCCAGGCGCACGCAGCCGTGCGAGGCGGGGCGGCCGAGCTGGCGCATGTGGTTCGTGCCGTGGATCGCGTGGCCGTTCGGCGTGAAGAAGATCGCGAAGGGCATCGGCGCGTCGTCCCATTCCCGGGAGAAATGCATCCGCACCATTCGGTTCGGAGCGTAGGCGCCGCTCGGGGTGTCGTAGCCCGAGGCACCGGTCGAGACCGGCCAATCGTAGCGTTGCTGGCCGTTGACTGACACCGCCATGCGCTGGCTGCCCTTGTCGATGCTGATCACGACGTCCGCCCAGGCGGGCGGCGCCGCGGCGGCCAGCACGGCGAGGCTCGACAACAGGGGAAGAACGAGGCGATGCATGGAAACCCTTCGGCGGGAATGCTCACGCTCAAGTTACCTGCCCGCTGCCGGCGATCAAGCTCCGGTTCGGTCGGCGGCGCCGGGTCACCCGCGGCGAACGCCCCGGGGACCGGTCGAAGCGGCTGCGGAACCCGCGGCCGCCTGTCCGAGGAGGCTCGGCGCCAGGACGGTCCCGCACCGGCGAGGCGATCCGGGCAGGACGGATGCGGCAAGCGATCGTTTGCCTTGAACGCGGCTTTTTCTCGAACCAGCATGCCGCAGGGCTTGGCTTGGCCGTCCTCCCGTGACAGTCGCGTCCGGCGGCCTTGGCCGAGATCTGCGCTGCCCCGGTCGCGATCCTGCCGAGCGGTGACGAAAGTCCGTGACCGGGCGGGATTTCGTGGCTTATTGCGCAGTGGCTAAGGTTTGCCGACCCGTGCCGCGGCTGGATGAAGCGGCGGCCTGAAGGAGTTTTGAATGCGCACACGCGAGTACAGGATGTGCCTCGTCGCTGCGGCGGTCGCGGCGCTCACGGGCATCGCCGACAGCGCGAGCGCCGCGCAATGCGGCAATTCCTCGGCCGGCTTCGCCGCCTGGAAGAAGGAATTCGCCGACGAGGCTCGGGGCCGCGCCAGCGCAACGAGCCTCGCCGCCCTGATGGACACGTCCTACTCGGCGGCGACGATCGCGGCTGATCGGGGCCAGAAGAGCTTCCGCCTGTCGCTCGACCAGTTCCTCGCCAAGCGCGGCGGTTCGGCGATCGTGTCGCGCGGGCGGGCGCTGAAACGCGCCGACCGGGCCCTGTTCGCCTCGATCGAGCAGCGTTACGGCGTGCCGCCGGGACCGCTGCTCGCCATCTGGGGCATGGAAACGGGCTTCGGGGCCTCGCGCGGGAACGTAAACACGCTGTCGGCCGTCGCGACGCTGGCCTATGATTGCCGGCGCTCCGCCTTCTTCACCGACCAGCTCTACGCCGCCCTGACCCTCGTCGACCGCGGGATCCTCACGCCGAGCACGCGCGGCGCGGCTCACGGCGAGGTCGGTCACACCCAGTTCCTGCCGAAAAGCGTCCTGAACTACGGGACGGGCGGCAGCCTCGACAGCGCACCGAACGCCCTGAGCTCGACGGCGAACTTCCTGAAGGCGCATGGCTGGCGCGCGGGCGCGGGCTACCAGCCGGGGGAAGCCAATTTCGGCGCGATCCAGGGCTGGAACTCGGCCTCCGTCTATCAGCGCGCCATCGCGCTGCTCGGCCAGCGCATCGACGAGGACTGACGACGAGCAGCCCGGATCGCTCCTGTCCGTCGGGCAGCGCCGGTCGACCGGTCGGATCGTCGTCGAGACGCGTGCGGCCGGCGGATCGGCCGGTCGCACGGCATGATGTCGCGGCCTCTCAGTGCGTCGTGCGGCGGTTTCGGATCTCGCGCTCGGGAACCCGCGCGGCGTCCGTGAGATGAGTGTCAGGCCCGGCGGCGCTGCGCGACGTCGCAGGCGCGGAGCTTTCCATGCAGGACATTCCTCTCGGTGCACAGGGTCACTACTCGATGCTGGTCGGGCCACAGCACCTCGCCAACCAGTTCAAGGACGCGATCCTCCCGCCGGTCTTCGCCACTCCGATGATGATCCTGGCCATGGAGAACGCGGCGCTCAATGCGATCCGGGAGTTCCTCGATCCCGGCGAGAGCGCGGTGGGCACCAAGGTCGACGTGGCCCACCTCGCGGCCACCCCGATCGGCCATTGGGTGCGGGCCGAGGCGGAGGTGACGGCCGTCGACGGACGCCGCATCGCGTTTCGCGTCGCGGCCTGGGACGAGACGGAGAAGATCGGGGCCGGAACGCATGAGCGCGTCGTCGTCGACCTGCCGCGCCTCGCCGAGCGGCTCGACAAGAAGCACCTCCGGTCGCCCTCCCTGGGAGCTTGACCGGCCGGCCGTGCCTCGTTGCGAGGGGCCACCCGCCCGGCTCCGCGGCGGGAGGTTCTCGGAACCCCCCCCGCCGCGCGCGATCCGATCGTGAGGGGCGCGCTCAGGCCCGACGCACGGCCCCGTGCGCGGCGCTCGTCGTCAGCATGGCGTAGGCGCGCAGGGCCGCGCTGACCTTGCGCTTGCGCGGATTCTCGGGCCGCCAGCCCCGCGCGGCCTGCGCGCCGCGCCGGCGCTCCAGCTCCGCCTCGTCGACCGCGAGGTGAATGCGCCGGTTCGGGATGTCGATCTCGATCCGGTCGCCCTGCTCGACGAGCCCGATCAGCCCGCCCTCCGCCGCCTCCGGCGAGACGTGGCCGATCGAGAGGCCGGACGAGCCGCCCGAGAAGCGCCCGTCGGTGACGAGGGCGCAGGCTTTGCCGAGGCCCTTCGACTTCAGGTAGCTCGTCGGGTAGAGCATCTCCTGCATGCCGGGCCCGCCGCGCGGGCCCTCGTAGCGGATCAGCACCACCTCGCCGGGCATCACGCGGCCGTTGAGGATGCCGTCCACCGCTGCGTCCTGGCTCTCGAAGACGTGCGCGGTGCCCGCGAAGGTCAGGATCGCGGCGTCGACGCCCGCCGTCTTCACGATGCAGCCATCCTCCGCGAGGTTGCCGAACAGCACCGCGAGGCCGCCATCCTGCGAGTAGGCGTGCGCGGCGGCCCGGATGACGCCGGCCTCGCGGTCGAGGTCGAGCTCGTCCCAGCGCGAATCCTGGCTGAACGCCACCTGGGTCGGCACACCGCCGGGAGCGGCCCGGTAGAAGGCGTGGACGGCCGGGCTCTGGCTGCGGCGCACGTCCCAGCGCGCCAGCGCCTCGCCGAGGCTGCCGGCCGCGACGTTGCCGGCACGGGTGTCGATCAGCCCGGCCCGGTCGAGCTCGCCGAGGATTCCCATGATGCCGCCGGCCCGGTGCACGTCTTCCATGTGGACGTTGGCGACGGCGGGGGCGACCTTGCAGAGCACCGGCACGCGCCGGGAAAGGCGATCGATGTCGGCCATGGTGAAGGGCACCCCGCCCTCGTAGGCGGCGGCGAGCAGGTGAAGGACCGTGTTGGTCGAGCCGCCCATGGCGATGTCGAGCGTCATGGCGTTCTCGAAGGCGGAGAAGCTCGCGATAGCGCGCGGCAGCACGCTCGCGTCGTCCTGCTCGTAGTAGCGGCGGGCGAGATCCACGATCAGGTGGCCCGCCTCCACGAACAGGCGGCGCCGGTCGGCGTGGGTGGCCAGCACCGAGCCGTTGCCGGGCAGCGCCAGGCCCAGCGCCTCGGTGAGACAGTTCATGGAATTGGCCGTGAACATGCCTGAGCACGAGCCGCAGGTCGGGCAGGCGGAGCGCTCGATGACGGCGACGTCCTCGTCCGAGACGCGGTCGTCGGCCGCCGCCACCATCGCGTCGACGAGGTCGAACGTGCGGGTGATGCCGCCCACCACCGCCTTGCCGGCCTCCATCGGGCCGCCGGAGACGAACACGACCGGGATGTCGAGGCGCAACGCCGCCATCAGCATGCCGGGGGTGATCTTGTCGCAGTTCGAGATGCAGACCATGGCGTCGGCGCAATGCGCGTTGACCATGTACTCGACCGAGTCGGCGATGAGCTCGCGCGAGGGCAGCGAGTAGAGCATGCCGTCATGGCCCATCGCGATGCCGTCGTCGACCGCGATCGTGTTGAACTCCTTGGCGACGCCGCCGGCCTTCTCGATCTCGCGGGCGACGAGCTGGCCGAGATCCTTCAGGTGGACGTGGCCCGGCACGAACTGCGTGAAGGAGTTCACGACCGCGATGATGGGCTTGCCGAAGTCGCTGTCCGTCATGCCGGTGGCGCGCCAGAGGCCGCGGGCGCCGGCCATGTTGCGGCCGTGGGTGGTGGTGCGGGAACGATAGGCGGGCATGGTCTCTCTCGGCGATTGCCGACCTTTTGCCGCCGAGCTCGATCCGGCTCAAGAGCCGGCCAGCTCGACGCAGCCATGCAGGATGCTCCGACCGGGTGGTTTCAGTGACGGCCGAGCCAGATGAGCGCGCTCAGGACCCCGATCGCGGCAATCCCGAGAACTACGAAGATCGCGTTCTCGGCGCGGAACAGCCCGGCGGTTCGGAGCGTGCCCCGCTCCGGCGGCGCCTTCTTGCCCGCTGTCGCGGGCACTCGGTCGGCGGATTCTTCGGGCGTCTGTTCGGCCAAGGCAGGCCTCGCGAAGCTTGCGAACGGAGGTGCCGGCGCCGTGCGGGCTTCCGGTCGCCGCGTCCTGGACTGGCGCCCGTCGCCTCGCGCCCGGCCCGCACCGGACGATGATGACGGGACGATATCACGCGCGGCGCGCGGAATCCTCGCCTCGAGGCAGGGATCGACCTGCGCCGCACCCCGTCACCGTTTCAGGGCCGGCGCCATCCCGATTCCCTAAATCGGGACCGCGCGAGCCGGGCACGGGAGGCGCCCCTCATGGGCGCCCCTCTTGTCCGGCCGGCATCGGTTCAGCGGTTCAGGGCGTCCGCCGGACCACCCGCATGCTGGCCCGAGAAACGGTAGGCCGGACCGGGCCGGTAGCGCGTGTCCTGAAGCGGCGCGACGAACCGGCCGGCCGCGTACGGGTAGCCCGAGTAGGCGGATGGCGGGAAGGGGCTATGCTGCGAATCGATGCCCTGCGCCAGAGCGGGCGTGGCTGCCGCGACGAACAGGGCGGCGGCGAGGATCCGGAACGTCATGATGATCTCCTGGGTTCAGGGTTCGAGCGGAAATCATCCGGTCAATCGTGGGCTGAGAAAGATCGTGGCGTCTCGCGGTCTTGGTCGCCCCGGCTTTGCTTGGCCGAATGTACCCTCTCAACAGGCTGTTCGCGGAGAGGTTCGGCCCGTCGTGTGCGCTGCAACACAAGCGGCGCGGCGCGCCCGCCCGGCGGCCCGGGCGGCGCCATCCCGCTGAGACGGTGAGACGGTCGATGCAGGGATGTGAGGCGCGGGCTGGCTGCCGCCCGTCGACAGGGCGGCGAGGCCGAGGCGACCGGCCCGACGGCGGCTTCAGGGCCGCACCCGACCGGGCACGAACCGCGACCGCCGCGACGCCGAGCACCGCTCGACGGATCGGGAGGCCCCATGCACGTCCCGGTGCTTACCGCGGACGGCCTCGCGCCCTATAGTTCACGCCGGCGACCGATACGGCCACCGTGCCGCTTCAAGCCCGTCCCATGCTCGGCGCGCAAACCCGCGGGAGCCCGAGCGCCGTTCCGTTCCGCCGCGGATCTCCGCTTCCTCGAAGTCTGGTGACTTGCATGCATTACCGCAATCTCGGCCGCTCCGGCCTGAAAGTGTCGCCGCTCTGCCTCGGCACCATGATGTTCGGCGGTCAGACGGACGAGGGCACGGCCGGGCGCATCATCGGGGCGGCCCGGGCTGCCGGCATCAATTTCATCGACACGGCCGATGTCTACAACGAGGGCCGCTCGGAGGAGATCACCGGTCGCGCCATCGCGCAGGAGCGTCCGGATTGGGTGCTCGCGACCAAGGTCGCCAACGCGATGGGGCCGGGCCCGAACGAGCGCGGGTTGTCGCGCGCCCGGATCATGCGGGCCGCGGAGGAGAGCCTGCGTCGGCTCGGTACGGATTTCATCGACGTCTACTACCTCCACAAGGAAGATCACGAGACGCCGCTCGCCGAGACGGTGCGGGCGATGGGCGACCTCGTCCGCCAGGGCAAGATCCGCTATTTCGGGGTCTCGAACTACCGCTCCTGGCGGGTCGCCGAGATCTGCCGGCTCTGCGACGACCTCGGGATCGACCGGCCGGTCGTCAGCCAGCCCTATTACAACGCCCTCAACCGGATGCCGGAGACGGAGCACCTGCCGGCCTGCGCCTATTATGGCCTCGGGATCGTGCCCTACTCGCCGCTGGCCCGCGGTGTCCTCACCGCGAAGTACGATCCCGACGCGCCGCCGCCCGAGCACAGCCGCGCGGGTCGTCAGGACACCCGCATGATGCAGACCGAGTGGCGTCCGGAATCGCTGCGGATCGCGCGGATCCTGCAGGCGCATGCCGAGCAGCGCGGGATCACGGCCGGACATTTCGCGGCGAGCTGGGTGCTGAACAACGCCCTCGTCACCTCCGTCATCGCCGGGCCGCGCACCGAGCAGCACTGGTCCGACTACCTCGCGACCCTCGACTACACGTTCACGGCCGAGGACGAGGCGCTGGTCGACTCGCTCGTGACGACGGGGCATCCCTCGTCGCCCGGCTACAACGATCCCGCCTACCCGATCGAGGGGCGCGTGCCGCGAACGGGGGCCCGCCAAGGGGAGGCCGGCTGACCGAGGCCGAGCGGGCGCCGCGGGGCCCGACGCCGCCCCGCCGCGCGGATGACGCCGCGACCTCCGGTCGAGCGTGGCCGCGAGCCCCCGAGGGCTCTCGCTTGCCGCAGCCCGGCAAATTCTGTGTCTGCGGTATTCTGCATGCAGGACGCTGCCGCGAGGACGTGCCATGATGGCCCGGCGAACCGCCCGAAGTGGCGGAGCCTGAGATTGCGCCGGGAGAAAGCGTCATGGATGAGCCGATCCACGGCTCGGAGCGCGGAAACACGCTCGTCCGCGGCCCGCAGGCGCTCGCGGCGGGTCTCGGCCTCGTCGGTCTCGGGATCTTCGGCGTCTGGGCCGGGAGCGATCTTCCGCAGGGTAGCTTGCGGGCGATGGGCCCGGGGCTGCTGCCGCGCTGGCTCTCGATCGGCGTCGGCCTTTGCGGACTTGCCCTCGTCGCCGCCGGCTTCCTGAAGGACGGCCACCGCCTCCCGCCGGTCGCCCTGCGCGGGCCCTTCGTGGTCATGCTGGCGATCCTCGCGTTCGCGGTGACGATCCGTCCGGTCTCCCTCGGCCCGCTGACGACGCCCGGGCTCGGCCTGATCGTCGCCGGGCCTCTCGCGATCCTCATCGGCGGCTACGCGACGCCGGATGCGCGCCTGCGGGAACTCGTCGTCCTCGCCCTGTTCCTGACGGCGGGCTGCATGGTGCTCTTCGGCGATCTCCTGAATCTCGCGATCCCGATCTTTCCGACCGCTTTCCTCGAGGCGTTCGCCGGCAGCCTGTCGCCGCGCGTGCTGCTACGGGCGGGCGCAGGCGGATTGGCGCTCGTCGGCCTGGTCCTCCTCGGCTTCGGGCGCGGCGCGCGCCGTCGTGCGGTCGAGGTCGCTCCGCACTCGATGACGACCTGAGCGGCAGCCGCGGATCGGGACCCGGACAGTGTCGGATCTCCTCACCAATCTCGGGCTCGGCTTCTCGGTGGCCTTGAGCCTGCAGAACCTCGCGCTCTGCTTCATCGGCTGCCTCGTGGGCACGCTCATCGGCGTCTTGCCGGGCGTCGGCTCGATCGCCACGATCGCGATGCTCCTGCCGATCACCTTCGGGCTCGATCCCGTCGGCGCCCTGATCATGCTCGCCGGGATCTATTACGGCGCCCAGTACGGCGGCTCGACGACCGCGATCCTCGTCAACATACCGGGCGAGGCCACCTCGGTCGTCACCACCCTGGACGGGCACCAGATGGCGCGGCAGGGCCGTGCCGGGATCGCGCTCGGCATCGCCGCCATCGGATCGTTCTTCGCCGGCACGGTCGCGACCCTCCTGATCGCGGCCCTCGGCACGCCCCTGGCCCGCCTCGCCCTGATCTTCGGGCCGGCCGAGTACTTCGCCCTGATGGTGATGGGCCTCGTCTTCGCGGTGGTGCTGGCGCGCGGGTCGATCCTGAAGGCCGTCGCGATGATCCTGATCGGCATCCTGCTCGCGTCCATCGGAACGGATCTCGAGACGGGCCAGGAGCGCATGACCTTCGGCTTCGCCTTCCTGACCGACGGGATCGATTTCTCGGTCCTGGCGATGGGCCTGTTCGGCGTCGCCGAGATCCTGCGCAATCTCGACGAGACCGAGACGCGCGACCTCGTGCGCCAGCGGATCGGCCGTCTGTTGCCGGGCCTGGCGGATCTCCGCCAGGCCGCCGCACCGGTCCTGCGCGGGACCGCGATCGGCTCGATCCTCGGCATCCTGCCGGGAAACGGCGCCGTGCTCGGTCCCTTCGCGGCCTACACGGTCGAGAAGCGCCTGGCGCGCGACCCGCGCCGCTTCGGCCAGGGCGCGATCGAGGGCGTCGCCGGCCCAGAGAGCGCCAACAATGCCGGCGCCCAGACCTCCTTCATCCCGCTCCTGACCCTCGGCATCCCGCCGAATGCCGTCATGGCGCTGATGGTCGGAGCGATGACGATCCACGGCATCGTTCCCGGACCCGGGGTCATGACCAAGAACCCGAACCTGTTCTGGGGCATGATCGCCTCGATGTGGCTCGGGAACCTGATGCTGCTGATCATCAACCTGCCGCTGGTCGGCGTGTGGGTCGCGCTGCTCAAGGTGCCCTACCGGCTGATGTTTCCGGCCATCCTGATGTTCTGCGCCATCGGGATCTACTCGATCAACGCGACGCCGACGGACGTGATGCTGATCGGGTTCTTCGGGCTCTGCGGCTACGTCCTGATCAAGTTCGGCTTCGAGCCCGCTCCGCTGCTCCTCGGATTCGTGCTCGGCCGGCTGATGGAGGAGTACCTGCGCCGCGCGCTCACCCTGTCGCGGGGGGATCCGATGGTCTTCCTCGAACGGCCGGTGAGCGCCGTCCTGTTCGTGGTCTCGGCCATCCTGCTGGCGGCGGCGCTGCTCCCGTCGCTGCGCAGGAGCCGGGACGAGGTCTTCACCGAAGCATGACCGGCGCGGCATCGCCGACCCGATCCGGTCGAGAGAGGGAGGGATCACCATGAAGAACGCCATTGCCCAGGGTTTCGCGGCGCTCGGCCTCGCGGCCGCTCTCGCGGCTGCCGGCGCCGCCCGGGCGGATGCCTTTCCGCAGCGTCCGATCACCATGGTGGTGCCCTTCGCCGCCGGGGGGGCCGACCGACGTCGTCGCCCGCATCGTCGGCGAGCACATGTCCCGGACGCTCGGCCAGCAGGTCGTCATCGAGAACGTCACGGGCGCCGGCGGCACCACTGGGATCACGCGCGCCTCGCAGGCGGCGCCCGACGGCTACACGGTGATGATGGGCCATATGGGCACGCACGGAGCGGCTCCCGCCCTGTTCAAGGGGCTGAAATACGATCCGGCCAAGAGTTTCGACCCGATCGGGATGGCGGCCGGAACGCCGATCCTGATCGTCGCGAAGAAGGATTTCCCGGCCGCCGACCTGAAGGGCTTCATCGCCGCGGTGAGATCCGGCGGCGCCGGCGTGAATCAGGCGCATGCCGGCGTCGGCTCGGGGTCGCACTCGACGGGCATCCTGTTCGACTCGATGATCGGCGCGAAGCCGACCCTCGTGGTCTATCGCGGCACCGGCCCGGCCCTGAACGACCTCATGGCCGGCCAGGTCGACTTCATGACCGACCAGATCGTGAACGTGGCCCCGCAGATCACGGGCGGGACGATCAAGGCGTACGCGATCGCGACCCCGGAACGCTCGCCCGTGCTGCCCGACGTTCCGACCACCAGGGAGGCCGGCCTCGACGGCTACGAGGTCAGCGCCTGGAACGCCGTCTTCGCGCCGAAGGGCCTTCCGAAGGAGGTCGCGGCCAAGCTCGAGACGGCCCTCGCCAAGGCCCTGGACGACGAGAATACGCGCAAGCGCATCCTCGATCTCGGCGGTACGGTGCCGGCGCCGGCCGAGCGTGGCCCGGCGGCCCTCCAGACGCTCGTCGAGAGCGAGGTGGCGCGCTGGACCCCGGTGCTGCGGGCCGCCGCCGACGGCACCCCGTAGCCCCGCGCGACGGCGGACCGCGTCGATCCGGATTCCTCGGCGAGCCGGACGCGGCCGGCGCGCCGATGGACGACCGGCGGTGATCTCGCCTAACGGACGGGGCGGGCCGTGAGGAAAGGCGTTTCGTGGATCACTACCTGACTTCGACGTTCCTGCTGTCGCTGCTTCAGATCGTCTGGATCGACATCATCCTGTCCGGCGACAACGCCGTGGTGATCGCGCTGGCCTGCCGCGGTCTCCCGGAGCGGCAGCGGCGCATTGGCATCTTCCTGGGAGCCCTTGCGGCGGCGCTGCTTCGCATCGCCTTCGCGGTCGTCATCTCGTACCTGCTCGCGATCCCGCTCCTCAAGGTCGTCGGCGCGCTGATCCTCCTGCACATCGCGATCAAGCTCGTGCGCGGCGAGGACGAGGGGGGAAGCGAGGTCAGGGAGAATTCGAGCCTTCCGAAGGCGATCTGGACGATCGTCGTGGCCGATGCCGTCATGAGCTTCGACAACGTCGTCGCGGTCGCGGGCGCCGCCAAGGGCCACGACGAGCTCTTCGTCATCGGCCTCGCGCTGTCCGTCCCGCTGCTCGTCATCGGTGCGAGCCTGATCGCGCGCTTGATCGACCGCTTTCCGATCCTGATCTGGTTCGGCGGCGGCCTCCTGGGCTGGGTCGCGGGCGAGATGATCGCGTCCGACCCGCTGGTGCAGCAGCATGTCGTCGCGGCGCTCCCGGAGGTGCTGCGGAAAAGCGTCCATCACGGCATCGCCGCTCTCGGCGCCACCTTCGTCATCGCGGCCGGCTGCCTGCTGCGAAGCAAGAGCACGCAGGACGTGGCCCAGGAGCAGGCCGAAGCCGTCGGCAAGGCCGAGGCCGACGTTCTCGGCAGCTGACGGATCCCTGCGGCATCGGCCCGGGATCGCCTGCGGCGGCGGCCTCCGGTCACGAGGCCTCTGGTGGAATCGATGCGGATAGTTAGGATAACGCGTCCGTCCCCTCGATCGAGGACCCTCATGCTCCATCGCCGCAATTTCCTGACGACCTCCGTCGCCGCCGCCGCGCTCGCCCTGCCCGGACTCCGGCGCGGTGCGGCCGCCGCCGACGGCCCCCTGGTCATCGGCGTGCCGCTCCCGATCTCCGGCGCCTTCGCGGCCAACGGCAAGTTCGCCTCGATGGGAGCGGCCTTCGCCGCCGAGGAGGCCGGTACCGCGCTCGGCCGGAAGATCGTCACCCGCGACATCGACACCGAGGGCAAGCCGGCCCCGGCCGCGCGCAAGGTCCAGGAGGCGATGGGCGAAGGCACCCGGCTTTTCGCCGGCGGCATCCTGTCCTCCGAAGCCCTGGTGATGGGCAAGGAAGTCGCCAAGGGGGGCGGCGTCTTCATCACCAGCGCGGGCGCCGACGAGATCACCGGCCAGGAATGCAACCGCGGCACCTTCCGCTGGACCGTGCCGACCTTCGGGGCCATCGCCCAGACCGTGCGCCCCCTGATCGAGCAGATGCCCCAGGCCAAGCGCTGGTACACGATCACGCCGCAATACGTGTTCGGCGAGGGGCTTCTCAGCGCCGCCAAGGCGGTGTTCCAGGAGAAGGGCGTCGAGCATGTCGGCAACAGCTATCATTCGCTCGCCGAGAAGGAGTTCAGCGGCTACCTGACCAACGCCATCGCGGCCAAGCCCGACGTGCTCCTGATCCTCAACTTCGGCTCGCAATCCTCCGACACCCTACGCCAGGCCGTCAGCTTCGGCCTCAAGAAGCGGATGACCATCGTTCTGGCCTGGGCCTCGGGCCTGGAACAGTTCGAGGCGCTCGGTCCCGACCTCTGCGAGGGCGTCTATTTCGGGGCGCAGTACTGGCACGGCATCGATGCGCCGCTGAACAAGGCGCTGGTGGCGAAGCTGCGCGAGACCCGCAAGATGAGCCCGAACTACTCGTTCGCCGCGTCCTATCTTCTGACCAAGCTCCTCATCGACGGCGCCGCCAAGGCGGGCAGCGCCGATGGTCCGGCCGTGATCAAGGCATTGGAGGGGCTTAAATATTCGGGTCTCACCGGGGACGAGGAGATCCGCGCCGCCGACCATCAATGCATCAAGGACTACTACCTTCTGAAGGGCAAGGCGAAATCCGCCATGGGCGACAAGGACGACTTCGTCGACATCGTCGGGTCGGGCAAGTCCTTCCTCTCGCCGGAAGCTGCCGGCTGCAAGATGACATGAGGTGAATTCTACCTCGCGTCGAAGGCTCCCGCCTTTCCGGAGTACGGCTTGACCTATCTGTTCCAGATCCTCAACGGCATCGGCCTGGGGATGCTCTACTTCCTTCTGGCGGTTGGTCTGAGCATCATCTTCGGGCTGCTGCAGTTCGTGAATTTCGCGCACGGGGCCTTCTACCTGCTCGGTGCCTATCTCGCCTACGAGATGGTCGAGCGGGGCGCGAGCTTCTGGGTCGCGCTGCCGCTCGCGGCGCTCGCCGTCGCGAGCCTGGCCGCGCTCACCGAGGCGGTGCTGCTGCGGCGGATCTACAAGCTGCCGCACACCTTCCACATCCTCGTCACGGTCGGCCTCGCCCTGGTTGTGCAGGAACTGGTGATCATCGTCTGGGGGCCGCTCGGCGCCAATCTCGCGCCGCCCGACGCCCTGAGCGGCGTCGTGATCCTCGGGGATTTCGTCTACCCCGAATACCGGCTCTTCGTGATCCTGTTCACGGCTTTCCTCGCGGCCGCCCTGTGGTGGCTGCTCGAGGGTACGAGGCTCGGGGCCATCGTCAGGGCCGGCTCGGAATCGCCGGACGACATGGCGCTCCTCGGCTACGACACGATGCGCATCAACACCGCCGTCTTCGCCCTGGGGGCCGGGCTAGCGGGGCTTGCCGGAGCGCTCGCCGCGCCGATCCGCGGCGTCGAGCCGTTCATGGGGGTCGAGGCGCTCGGCATCGCCTTCGTGGTGGTGGTGATCGGCGGCATGGGCAGCTACGCGGGCGCGCTGGCCGCCGGGCTCGTCGTCGGCATCGCCCAGAGCCTGATGGCGACGCTCTGGCCCGAAGGCGCCCGCCTCGTGATCTATCTCGGCATGGCGGGCATCATCGTGGTGATGCCGCGCGGCCTGTTCGGGCGGGCCTGAGGAGGTTTCGATGACCAGCTTCCTCGGCCGCCCTCTGGTCCATTTCGGTCTCGCCGTCGCCACCGTGCTGGCCCTGCCGCTGCTGCTCCGGTCGGGCACGCTTGCCAGCGAGATCCTGATCTACGCGCTGGCCGTCGCCGCCTGCAACCTGCTGCTCGGCTACACGGGTCTGCTCTCCTTCGGGCAGGGCATCTTCTTCGGCCTCGGCAGCTACGTCGCGGGGCTCGTCCTGCTGCGCACGCCCCTACCGGTGCCCGTCATGCTGGTCGTCGCGCTCGCGGTCGGGGCGGCGACCGCGACCGCGGTCGGCTGGCTCTCGATCCGCCGGCAGGGCGTCTACTTCGTGATGCTGACGCTGGCCTTCTCACAGATGTTCTACTTCCTGGCCTACACGTCGAGCGGCCTGACCGGGGGCGACAACGGCCTCCTCGACGTGCCGCGCCCGTCGCTCGGCGGAGCCCTGCTCGCGGATCCGTGGTCCTACTACGCGTACGTGGCGGTCCTCTTCCTCGGCCTCTTCGCCGCCCTCCAGCGCGTCGCGCTCTCGACCTTCGGCCGCACCCTGCTGGCGATCCGCGACAACGAGGCCCGCGCCAGCGCGATCGGCTTCCCGGTGCGGACCTTCAAGGTGGCCGCCTTCGCGATCTCCGGCGCCGTCACGGCCGTCGCGGGTGCGCTCCACGCCATGCTGATCGGCGTCGCACCCCTGTCGAACATCGAGTACCACACCAGCGAGTCGCTCCTGATCATGACGATCATCGGCGGTAGCGCGAACCTGTTCGCCTCGGTCCTGGGCGCGGCTGCCTACCTCGTGGCGGGGGATCTCCTCTCGGCGATCTGGCCCCGCTGGCTCCTCCTGCTCGGCCTGATCCTGATCGGGATCGCGCTGTTCATGCAGCGCGGCCTCTGGGGCCTGATCGAGCGGGCCGCCGCCCTCGTTTCTCGAGCGCCCGCCCCGGACGATCCCGCGCCAGACCGCCCCGTCGTTCCCGCCGAGGGCGCCAAGCCATGACGCACCCCGCCACGACGCGCCCCGCCATGACGACGACGGCCCGGGGAGCGCCTTCCGCCGGCGACGCGATCCTCTCCGCCGACGGGCTCGGCGTCCGCTACGGCAGCTTCGTCGCGCTGAAGGACGTCACCCTGCGGGTGCGCGAGAACAGCGTCCACGCGATCATCGGGCCGAACGGGGCCGGCAAGACCACGCTGTTCCACGCGCTGACCGGTCGGATCCGGGCGGCGACGGGCCGGATCGCGCTCGCGGGCCGGGACATCACCCGCGTGCCGGACGACGACCGGGTTCGCCTCGGACTCGCGCGCTCGTTCCAGGTGACGAGCCTGTTCGCGACGCTGAGCGTGCGCGAGAACCTGCGCCTCGCCGCGCAGGGGCGCACGCCCTGGCAGGCGCTCGCGCCCTGGCGAAGCGTCCAGGGAAACGGCGCGGCGCTCGCGACAGCCGAGGCGATGCTGGAGCGCCTCGACCTGGCGCGCGTCGCGCTGCGGCCGGCCGGAGAGCTGTCGCACGGGCAGCAGCGCCGGCTTGAGGTCGGCATGGCGATGGCGGCACGGCCCCGCGTTATCCTCCTCGACGAGCCGACCTCGGGAATGGGCACCGACGACATCGGGGCCATGACGGACCTGATCCGCGCTCTCGGTCGGGACCACACGGTGCTGTTCATCGAGCACAACATGGGCATCGTCATGAATATCAGCGATACGGTCACGGTCATGCGCGCCGGCCAGATCCTGGTCGAGGGCAAGCCCGCCGCGGTGCGCGACGACCCGGAGGTGCGCCGCGCCTATCTCGGCAACATGATCACGGGCGACATCCGATGAGCTCCGGCGCGGCGGCCCTGCGGCTCGACGAGGTCCAGGGCTATTACGGCAAGAGCCACATCCTGCAGGGCGTCAACCTGGAGGTGCGCGAGGGCGAGATCGTCTGCCTGCTCGGCCGCAACGGCGCCGGCAAGACCTCGACGCTTCGCAGCATCAGCGGGCTCCTGCCGCCGCGTGGCGGCCGCGTCACGTTCCGCGGCCGGGACCTCGCCGGGTGGGCGCCCCACCGGATCGCCCGGGCCGGCCTCTGCCTGGTGCCGGAGGACCGGGGCATCTTCGGCCTGCTGACCGTCGAGGAGAACCTGCGCATCGCCGTACGCAAGGGCTCGCCCTGGTCGCTCGCCGACATCTACCGCATGTTCCCGCGCCTGCAGGAGCGCCGCCGCAACGGCGGGTCCCAGCTCTCGGGCGGCGAACAGCAGATGCTGGCGATCGCCCGTGCCCTTCTCAACGACCCGAAGCTTCTGATGCTCGACGAGCCGGTCGAGGGCCTCGCGCCGGTGATCGTCGAGGAGATCGTGGCGCAGATCCGCCTCATCCGCGAGGCCGGCATCCCGATCCTGCTGGTGGAGCAGAACCTCGCCGTCTGCCTCGGCCTCGCGGATCGCCACTACATCCTGGAGCTCGGCCGTGTCGCCTACCACGCGAGCGCGGCGGATTTCGCCCGCGACGACGCGGCGCGAGACCGCTTCCTCGGCGTGAAGGTCCATTGAGGGGCCGCCCGCCGCGGCCCCGCACGCCCGTCTTCCCACGAGTGCCGCCACGCGAGGGCCGCCATGCGCATCGTCACCGCCCGCCTCAACCACGAGACCAACACCTTCTCGCCCCTGGCGACGCCGCTCGCGGCCTTCTCTCCTCTCTGGGGCGAGGCCGCGCGGGTGGCGGGCGAGGGCAGCGCCACGGCGCTCGGCGCCTTCCTGGCCTTCGCGGCCTCGCGCGGCGCGGCCGTCGCCGTCCCGGTGACGGCGCATGCCAATCCGAGCGGGCCGGTCGCGGACGAGGCGTTCGAGACCCTGGCCGGGGCGATCCTGGCGGCGGTCGCCGAGGGGTGCGACGCGATCCTCCTCGACCTGCACGGCGCGATGGTGACGCGGAGCCACGACGACGGCGAGGGCGAGCTTCTCGCCCGCATCCGGGCGATCGCCCCGGAGGTTCCCCTCGGCGTCGCCCTCGACCTTCACGCCAACGTCACGCCCCGCATGGTGGAGCATTCCGACGTCATCGTCGGGTTCAAGACCTACCCCCACGTGGACATGGCGGAGACCGGGGCCGCGGTCGCCCGCATCGTCGCGCGCATGCTCGACGAGGGCCTGAGGACGCACCAGGCCTGGTGCCATCCGCCGCTCATCGCCCACACCCTGCGCATGGATACCCGGGTGCCGGGCGCCATGGCCGATCTCGTCGCGGCCGCGCGCGGCGCGGAAGCGCGGCCGGGCATCCTTGCCGCGACCCTGTTCGGTGGCTTCGGGCTCGCGGATCTCGCGGAGGCCGGCGCCTCGATCGTCGTCGCGGCGGAGAGCCGGGACGGGGCGGAGGCGGCCGCGCAGGACCTTGCCGCGACGCTGTGGGCGCGGCGGGCGGAGTTCGTCTACGAGGAGGTGCCGCTCGCGGCCTCGATCGCCGCGGCGCGCCGGGCCCTCGACGGGCCCGGCACCGGCCCGGTCCTGCTGCTCGACCACGGCGACAATTGCATGTCGGGCGGCACCTGCGACGTGATGGACGTGCTCGCCGCCGGCCTCGAGGCCGGGCTCGACGGGATCGTCGCCGGCCCGATCTGCGACCCGGCCGCGGTCGCGGCCCTGTTTGACGCCGGGACTGGTGCGCGGGTGAGCCTCGGCGTCGGAAACCGGGTGAGGTTGCCGGGCTTCCCGGCCCAAGCCCCCCTCCCCCTCTCCGGCACGGTCGCGGCTCTCAGCGACGGCACCTACGTCATCACCGGGCCGACCTACACGGGTCAGCGCTGCGGCATGGGCCGGGCCGCGGTGCTCGCGACCGACCGGGCCCGGATCCTCGTGACGGAGCAGCCGCACGAGCCCTGGGACCTCGCCGTGTTCACGAGTTCGGGCATCGACCCGCGCGCCGCCCGCATCCTGATCCTGAAA
The DNA here is from genome assembly GCF_037106235.1 of Methylobacterium nigriterrae. Lineage (NCBI taxonomy): Bacteria > Pseudomonadati > Pseudomonadota > Alphaproteobacteria > Hyphomicrobiales > Methylobacteriaceae > Methylobacterium > Methylobacterium nigriterrae. The sequence continues at coordinate 23,299 of NZ_JBAWTG010000070.1, forward strand.
TCGCGGATGTATTGCCGTCCGGTCTTCGAGCCGATCGCCCGCGCGGTGATCGAGTGCGCCAGCGCCGGGGTGACGAGCTCGAACTACGATCTCTTTCCCTTCGCCAGGCTCGCCCGCCCGGCCTATCCGCTCGATCCGGCCGCCGCGTGGCCGCCGCGATGAGGCCGGAGGACCGGGACGCGCTCCGCCCGCCCCTGCGGCGGGTCAAGCTGTCCGACCAGATCGCCGAGGATCTCTGTCGCCGCATCGCGCGCGAGCGCATGGAGCCCGGCCAGCGCCTGCCGAACGAGCGCGCCCTGATGCAGCATTACGGCTGCGCCAAGGGGACGATCCGCGAGGCCCTGAAATCCCTGGAGGTTCAGGGGCTGGTGACGATGCAATCCGGCCCCAACGGGGGCGCGGAGATCCGCCCGATCTCGATCGACGCCGCGGCGCAGCAGCTGAGGCGCTTCCTGCATTTCCGCGAGCTCGACTTCGCGCAGGTCTACGCCGTGCGGCGCAATCTCGAGGTCGCGCTCGGGATCAGCGTGGTCGGCCGGCTGAGCGCCGGCGACCTGCGCCGCCTCGACGAGAACATCGCCGCCTGCGACGCGGCCGCCGCCGGCGGTCGGCGCCTGGCCGGTCGAGCGCTCGAACTCGCATTCCACGACATACTCTGCGACGCGAGCGACAATGCGCTCTTGGCCTTCATGTGCCGCTTTCTCAACAGCATGCTGCGCGACCTCGTGGAATTTCGCAGCGACAGCCTGACGGAGCACGAGGCCTTCGGCGCGCACAACCTCGACAGCCACCGCCAACTCGTCACGGCCTTCCGCGCCAAGGACGCCGAGGCGGTCCGGCGCATCATGCAGGAGCACATGTGCTGTGCCGAGCATTTCATGAAAAGGCTCGATGCGGCGTTCCGCAAAGACCTCCTCAGCTCCGGCGCGGCCTGAGCGTTTCGGCCCGACGCCGCGGGAACCTCTTGGAGCGGGCGATCGGGATCGAACCGACGACACTCGGCTTGGGACGCTGTGGTAGGCCATTGATTTTGCTGAAACATGTTCCCCGAAGCCGTCTTGCGCCGGGCGCGTAGCAGCCGGCTGCGTGGAGGCTTTCGTCGGGCGGGGCAACCGGGGCGCTTCGATAGAGATCGTCTTCCTCTCGTCCCTGTGATCCGCGGGTTGTCACCTCCGCCGAAGGAGGCCGTTTCCGACGGATGCACCTTCACGAGGGCCGCTCGTCTCGCTCACACGAGGCCGATGCGGCGCGCGTTCTGGCTCGGCACGGCTGCGATCTGACCGCGCTGCTCGCTGCCGCCAATACAGCCCTCCACCCGACCTCCCTGCCGATCCTCGGCTTGCCGAGGGCCACAGTTCTCATGCCGTGGATTTCTCAAATCGTGCGATGATGGCTGAGCGACACGAGGAGGTTGATCATGGCCTCGGAGAAAAAGCACGGAAACCGCGAAGCCAAGAAGCCGAAGAAGCCCGTTCCGAAGACGATTGCGGCAGCGCCATCCACGAAGGACATGGTCAGCGCGGCCGTCAAATCGGCCAATCGGAAATAGGCTTCGCAACCAGGCGTGCCGCCAAGCCGCCAACCCAGTGGCTGGGCGGACATGGTGGCATTCCGCGCCTGCGGACGGCCATGCGTGCAGATCCCCAACCGCCGGGTCATCAGGGGTGGAGCACGCATGGTCGTTCAAGGTACTTGACGCGATTGGCTCAGGCTTACCCCAATGCAGCGCGGAACACCTGTCATAGGAGGTGTCATCTCCGTCTTGATGCTCACCGCAACGCCGGTGGCAGCCGCTCCGGTGCGGCCCGGGCTTCAGCCGGCTGCCGAGGTGGTGCTCGACGGACCTTGGTGGGTGACGAGCTCAGGTGGAGCAGACTGCCAGGGGCGGCGCTGCTCAACGGACTTTGCTCTGTCCATGGATGTCAAGGAGCGGCCGGCGGGCACGCCCGATCAGCGCCTGCGCGGCGAAGTCGCTCGGTCGGACCATCCGGGCGGATCTGGGCGGGTCCTTGGGCCGATCCACCGTGCCGGCCGAATCTGGACGGCGCGATGGGAACGCGGCTTCGTCAGTCTTGTGGAGGTCGGTGAGCGGGACCTGTGGCTCTGGCTCGTCTCGCCTGCCGATCCCGAGGGAGCGGACCAAGACCGGGAGGAAACGGAGCTTGGGCTCCCGGTCGGAAGCAGACAGGCCGCCT
>NZ_JBAWTG010000071.1:0-25358 GCF_037106235.1 Methylobacterium nigriterrae
GAGGACGCGGTGCATCACCGCGATCTGCCCGGCCGGCCCGCCAAACGAGAGCGCGGCGATGCGAGACCAGACCGGCAGGGCCTGGCCGAGCGTCACGGGCAGCGGGGAATTTCTCCGCTCCGTCTCAGGCGAGATTTTGGTGTTGGTGAGCATGGCACCCGCCATGGTCAGGACCTCGCCTTGAGCTTGTTGGTGGGCCAGTTGTGGGTCTCGTCGGTCGCGTCGCGGCACCAGCGGTAGAAGGCGTCGTAGAGGACCATGCCGGCGTCGAGCTGCTCCAAGTCGTCGGCGTAGATCCGCGATAGCCCCAGCGACGCCGCGAGCAGGCCGGCAGCTTCGGGCGCGAGATCCGGCCTCGCCGTATCAGCTGCCCGCACCAGGGTGGCGAGATGAAGGAGCGGCTCGGTCGCGAGGCCGAGCTCCTCGACCATCACGTCGAAGGTGCAGAGCTCGCCCCGGTGGCTCCAGAACACCCCCGGCTCGTCGATGTCGAAGGGGGCGCCCCCGAACCGCTCTGCGACGCCACCGACCTCGGCGGGAGGCACGAACAGGAAGATCGCCTGCGGGTCGACGAAGCGGCGGACCAGCCAAGGGCAGGCGATACGGTCGATCTTGGGTCGCGCACGGGTAACCCAGACCGTCCGGCCCTGAGCATCGCGGGGCGGCAGCTTGGCCTCGGGGACCATCGGCAGGCCAGCCGTGGCCCAGGCCTCGACCCCGCCTTCCAGTGTTTCGGCGTCAACGCCGGCTTGGCGGAGGTAGGCCGCGGTGCCGTAGCTGAGGTCGTGGCCGTGCCGACAGGCGACCACCGCGCTCCGGCCGATGAGATCCCGGATCCAGTCATCGATGCCCACGACGGAACGACGTAGGCTGCCGGGAATCAGCCGTGGGTCATCGCGGAAGGCGTCGTCCGACCTGACGTCGATGATGACGGGGCAGGCGGGCGTGCCGACGAGACGAGCAAACTTATCGACGGGAATGGAATTGGGCGTGGCCATGGCGCGTCCTTGCATCGGATGCAGGTTGGACGCGATTCTTCGGCCGGAGCCTCGTCGGGAGATCGCTTCCCGATAGCCCAAGATAGCCCCTCTAACCGCTCTCCTGTCAACTCGAACGCGTGGCAGGCGCCAGGCGGGATCCTCCTCGCAACGTCACCAAACGGTCGCCGCTGACCGACGAAGACGGCGTGGATGTCGCGGCGGCAGTTATAGATCCCCTGCTCGTGGAGCGGCCCCCAGGGCAATGCGTATCAACCCTCCTTCGGGCGGTATGCACCCTGCACCTCAGCCGTTTCGAAACTGCCAAGGTTTCTTCCCGAGTAAGACCGGACGCTCGATGCAATCTCGACCGGCCGAACTGATCGTTTCGCTGGTGCGCCATTGGAGCCTTTATCGGCTGCCCACGTTCATCGAACCCGGCGCGCCTTTCTGTGGGCGAGAACGGCACTCGTGCAGGCTAGGTAGACGGGTGCTTCCGAGAGGGACATGAAGGGATGAATACCGAGAACGCCAGCGCCCGCTACGCTGATCTCGATGCTTGGGGAAGCATCGACATCCTTCACGCGCTTTGGGAGGCTCAGCTTGCAGCGGTTGCAGCAATCGGCCCAGCACTTCACGCGATCGCTGCAGCGGCAGCGGCTGCCGAGGCGGGCCTTCGCCGAGACGGGCGCCTCTTCTATGTCGGTGCAGGCACGTCGGCGCGGATAGGCGTCCAGGACGGCGTAGAATTGCCGCCCACATTCGACTGGCCGGAGGAGCGGCTCGGCTTCGCTATCGCGGGCGGGGACGGCGCCATCCTGCAAGCCGTGGAGGGTGCTGAGGACTCGACAGCCGACGCGATGGCATGGATCGAGGAGGCGGCGGTCCGCCCGGAAGACGTCGTTATCGGGCTCTCCGCCAGCGGAACGACCCCCTTCACGCTCTCTGCTCTCAAGGCTGCACGCACACTCGGGGCCGTCACGATCGGCGTGGCGAATAACCCCGACACGCCCATCCTGCAGCATTGCACCCATCCGATCCTCGTAGCCACGGGTGAGGAGGTGGTCGCCGGCTCCACACGGATGAAGGCGGGCACCGCACAGAAGGTCGTTCTTAACCTGCTCTCGACGTTGGTCATGATCCGGCTCGGGCGGGTCTACCGAGGTCGGATGATCGCGATGCGCGCAACGAACAAGAAGCTGCGCAGCCGCGGCGTCGCCATGGTGGCGCAGCTGGCCGAGTGCGATGAGGACGCGGCGGCTCGCGCCAGCGCGGAGGCTAACGGCGACATCAAGCTCGCCGTTCTGATCGCGCTGGGTTCGAACCGCAATGAGGCCGAGGGGCTCCTGGAGCGTCACGACGGCAGCTTACGCCGTGCAATCGCGGCTGCGGACCGGCAGGCTACCGCGCTCCGTAACAAGGCGAACGACGCGTGAGCCGGACCGGATCAGAAACCGGCATGCCGGTGAGCTTCATGGCGCGCGAGATCGCGGCGGTGCCGAACGTCGCGGCGTCGCTCTGTGCGGGCGGTGGCGATGTGGAGCAGATCGCTGCCGCGCTATCGAAGCGCAGCTTTCCTTTCGTCGTCCTTTGCGGCCGGGGCAGTTCGGGGCATGTCGGCGTTTACCTACGCTACCTCATCGAGACGCGGCTCGGCCTGGCGGTGTCTGCGTCGGCGCCGTCCGTCGTCACAGGCTACGATCGCGCGCCGCAAGTCGCGGGGGCGCTGTTCATCGTCATCTCGCAATCGGGCCGCTCGCCCGACCTCATCGCCGCGACGCAAGCTGCGCGGGCTGGCGGGGCGCTGACGCTCGCGATCGTCAACGACGTTGCCTCGCCTGCAGCGCACGCAGCCGAGCTGGTGCTGCCGATCGCGGCGGGCCCGGAGCAGGCGGTTGCGGCGACGAAGACGGTGGTGAACTCTCTTGTTGCAAGCGCCGCACTGGTCGCCCGATGGTCCGCAGACCGCGCACTCGCGGGCAGCCTCGCGGCCCTGCCGGCACGCCTCGCCCAGGCGCTCGCGCTCGACTGGTCCGCATGGACTGCGGATCTGGCCGAGACGCCGGCCACGTTCGTCACCGGGCGCGGCCATGGGCTCGGCACGGTGCGGGAGATCGCCCTGAAACTCTCGGAGACCCTGCACCTGCCCGCGCTCGGCTACAGCGCCGCGGAACTCCGGCACGGGCCACGCGCCTCGGTTTCGAGTGCAACGCCTGTGCTGGCCCTGCGCCAGGCAGATCCTGTGGCTGAAGGCATCGATCATCTCGTGCAGGATCTCCGGCGAGGCGGTATCCGGGTGCATTCCTGCGGCGGGCCAGCCGGAACCCTACCCTGGCTCCCGGACGGCCATCCCGCCTGCGATCCGATCGTGATGCTTGTGCCCGCATACTGCGCGATCGAGCGCGAGGCGCGCCGCCGCGGACTCGATCCCGATGCGCCAGCCGGCTTGACCAAGGTCACGGAGACGCTGTGATGGATCTCGCTGCGTCAGCATCGCCCGACGTCGTCATCGCCGCCGAGCAGGTCTTCGATGGCGAGGCGTTGCACCACGACCGCACGGTCGTGGTCCGCGGCGGGCGCATCGTCGACCTGACGCCGAACCCGCCTTCTGCCGCTCGACTCGTCCGACTGCCGCAGGGCGCGATCCTGGCGCCGGGCTTCGTCGATGTGCAGGTCAATGGCGGCGGCGGCGTCCTCCTCAATGACGACCCGAGCCCGGCTGGGATCGCGCGGATCGCGGCAGCCCACCGCCGCCTCGGCGGCACGACCGCACTCCTCCCGACGCTGATCAGCGACACGCGTCCGGTGATCCGGACCGCCATTCAGGCCGTCTCCTCGGCCATGGCGGCCGGAGTGCCAGGCATCCTTGGCATTCACTTGGAGGGCCCCTTCCTCAGCCCTCAGCGTCCAGGCATCCATGATCCCGCGCGCCTCGCGCGGTTCGAGCCGGGTGACATCGCGCTTCTCACCGGGCTCGGCGGCACGGGCATCACCCTCGTAACCCTGGCGCCCGAGGCCGTGCCGCCAGGCACGGTCGCAGGCCTCGTCGCCCGAGGCGCGCGCGTGTGCGCGGGTCACACGGCGGATGAGGGCAGCGCGATCCGCGCTGCGCTCGATGAGGGGCTCTCCGGCTTCACGCATCTGTTCAACGCGATGTCGCAGCTCGGGCCGCGCGAGGCAGGCGCGGTCGGCATAGCCCTGACGGACGACCGAGCCTTTGCCGGGATCATCGCCGATGGGCATCACGTCGGGGACGTCGCGCTCGTCCTGGCGCGGCGCATGAAGGGGCCAGGGCGCCTGATGCTCGTCACCGATGCCATGTCGCCGGTCGGCGACCCGGAGGCGCGTGCGACCTTCACGCTGTTTGGGCGCACGATCCACCGCGAGGGAAGCCGCCTCGCAGGCGCCGATGGAACACTCGCGGGCTCGATGCTGACGATGGCGGGGGCTGTGCGTCACATGACGGCGCGTGGCGGCGCATCGCTCGAGGAGGCGTTGACGATGGCCTCGCTGACGCCTGCCCGCTTTCTCGGCCTAGATGCGCAGATCGGACGGATCGCGCCCAGCTTTGCCGCCGATCTCGTGGCGCTTGATCGCGAGCTGCACGTTCTCGGCACCTGCGTCCGTGGCGATTGCAATGTCCTGGACGGTCGTTCTGCCTCGGCGGCGCAGCGCATAGGAGGTGGCTAGGTGTTTGATCCCGCGGTGTGGTGGTGCGCTTGACCACCATGCTGCGAGGGATGCGCTACGGGCCAGGTTCTTCCGCGGAGTCGCTCCCAGCCTGCGTAGGGGGCAGCCGGTTGGACCTGGCGCGGGCGGGGTGAAAGACGCCTTCAACCACGGGCGGACACCAAGGCGGCGCGCTCCCAGCGGAAGGCCTGGCAGATTGAGTCCGAAGCCGCTCGCAACACGCCTTTGGGCTTCGGGCGGACTGCAGCCTTTTCGGCTCCCGAAACATTGACCGACATCTAAGCCGGCGCGTGAGGCACGGCCGGAGCGTGCGGCACGGCCGGAATCTCACGGAACAAGTTCAGGAAATCGTCCATGAAGTGCGCACTCCTTACTGCAACCATTCTTCTATGCTCTGCCGCTTTGACCGGATCAGCCCAGGCGCAAGGCACCGTGCGGGGTGCGGAACGCGGAGTCGAAGATGGCAACCGCGCAGCTGGGCCGGTCGGCGGCGTGGTTGGCGGAGCCGTAGGCGCAGCAACGGGCACCGTCGGTGGCGTGCTCGGCGTTGATCCCGAGCCGCGCAGAGAGCGGATCGAGCGGCGCGAGGAGCGCACCACCGTCCGCGAACGCCGCGATCGCTGAGAGACGATCGCCCGGCCGCCGACGCGGTCGGGCTCGTCACGCCCTTGCGGTGAACGCTCAGCCCCTGCTCATGCCACTCCGCTCGAGACGCCCGCGAGCCCTATCGAGCGGGTGAGCTTCTACGACGCCGGGAAGGACGTCTGCGCGCCGAACGACAGACTCGCTGGAAGCGCGGTCTGATCACCCTTGCCGGCCCCGCATCCGCCTTCGACGCAAGGGCGTGAATTTCGCCGACCGGCCTCCGGATCACCGGCCGGTCGCATGGCGCCGCCGATCGCGATTGCTGTTCGAATGATCCGGCCGCCGGGAGACATCGGGATGGATGGGAAGGATGCGGCAGAGCAGCGCGTGCTCGGGCACCCGCATGTCCGGATCGAGGGACGCGCCAAGGTCACGGGCGCGGCGGTCTACGCCTCGGACACGCGTGACGGGGCCGTTGCCCACGCGGTGCTCGTCACCAGCCCAATCGCACGGGGGCGCATCACCGGCTTCGACCAGTTCGCGGCCGAAGCAGTGCCGGGCCTCCTCGGGATCTTCACGCATCGCGATTTTGCCGGCGCCGTCGCCCCGGTGCCGCACCTGATGGCGGGCGGCTACGTCAACAGTGCGCACCGGCCGCTCGCTTCAGACCGCGTCGCCTATGCCGGGCAGATCGTTGCGCTGGTCGTCGGCCGGACGCAGGAGGCGGCTGCGCGGGCGGCCGCCCTGCTGCAGGTCGGCTACGAACCGGAGCCCGCCGCCGGAACCTTCGATGATCCAGGCGCCGAGATCGTCCGGCTCGCTGACCTGAAGCCGCATCATGAAGATATTGCCAAGGGCGATCCTGACGCCGCCTGGCAGAAGGCGGCTGCGCGAGTCGCGGCCCGCTACGAGACACCGGTCCAGCATCACAACCCGATCGAGTTGTTCACCACCCGCTGCGCCTGGACCGGCGACACGCTCACCGTGCACGAGCCGGCCCGCTACATTGGGGCGGTGCAGCACGGTCTAGCCGCTCAACTCGGCTTGGATCCGGCCCGCATCCGGGTGATCTCGGGCCTCATCGGCGGGCATTTCGGATCAAAATTTGGTCTGTCGCAGCACACCGCCCTGGTCGCGCTCGCAGCGCGGCGTCTGGGGTGCCCGGTCGCGCTGGTGCCGACCCGGCGGCAATGCTTCACCATCGCGAATTACCGACCGGAGTCGCGCCACGACATCCGCCTCGCCGCCGACCGCGACGGGCGCTTCACGGCACTGGTGCACGAGGCCGAGGTGATCACTTCGCGCTTCGACCCCTTCGCGATGGAGGGGGCGGACGTGACTGCGAGCCTCTACGCGTGCCCCGCCGTCCGCACCGAGGAACGGGCAGTCCGGGTCGATCGCAACACGCCAGGACCGATGCGCGCACCGCCGGAGGTGCCTTACCTGTTCGCCCTGGAAAGCGCCGTCGATGAGATGGCCTCGGAACTTGGGCTCGATCCGATCGAACTGCGCCGCCGCAACGATACCGGCATCGATCCCATTACCGGCAAGCCTTTCTCGACGCGGCCGCTGATGGCCTGTTTCGAGGCGGCCGCGTCCGCTTTCGGTTGGGAGCGCCGGCTACCGCGGGGCGAGAGGCTGCGCGACGGGCCCTGACAAATCGGTCTTGGCTGCGCGTCCGCCGCGCGGCCTGTGAAGATCGCCGCGGCGACGATGCGGCTGCGGCTCTACCCGGACGGCTCTGCAGAGGTCGCAACCGCCCATCACGAGATCGGTAACGGCATCACGACCCTCCTCGCAATGGGCGTCGCCGACCAACTGGACATGCCGGTGGAGCGGGTGCGGGTGCGGCTCGGCGACACCGCCCTGCCGCCGGCAGGCATCTCGGGCGGGTCGAGCACCACGACGAGCCTGATGAACACGCTGGTGCTCGGCTGCGATCGCCTGCGCGCCCAGCTGGCGAGGGCTGCGACGGCATCAGGACAGCCGCTGGAAGGCTGCGATCCGGACGGTCTGCGCCTCGCGGATGGTGCGTTCACAGCGCCGGACGGTCGCGCGCTGCCGCTTGGCGCGGCGGCCGGCCTCCGGGACCCTGCGGGTATCGAGGTTCTGGCTGAGTTCGTGCCGCCGGGCGCGACGCCGAAGGCGCTGGAGGACTTGCGCGCCGGCCATATCGGCCTGACGATGGGTGGCGATGCCCTGTCCTGGGGCTTCGGCGCCCAGTTCGCTGAAGTGCAAGTCCATATCGAGACGGGCGAGATCCGCGTCGCGCGTCTGACCGGCGCTTTCGCGGCAGGGCGCATCCTCAACCCGCTCACCGCCAGGAGCCAGCTCGTCGGCGGCATGATCTGGGGCCTCGGCTCCGCGCTGCTGGAGGAGACCATCCTCGACGGTGCCGCCTACCGCAATCCGGACCTTGCCGAGTATCTCGTGCCCACCGCGGCTGATGTCGGCACGGTCGAGGCGCTGCTGGTGCCGGACCCGGACGCGATCGTGAATCCGCTCGGCGTGAAGGGTCTTGGCGAGCTCGGCATCATCGGAGTCAACGCGGCGATCGCCAACGCCGTGCACCACGCCACGGGCCGCCGGATCCGCCGCCTGCCGATCCGCATCGAGGATCTGGCCTGACGGCGGGTCTGCTTCCGGTTCTCGCGGCCCGCGGCGTGACACCGGGGCAACCCGATAACGGCGCAGTTGCGGCACGATCCGGGCGCCGTATCTCTGCGTGGCGACGAAACGATTGGCGCGGCACGAGACCCGCGCATCCTCTCGGCCACATTGCCGGCGCACGAGCGGCCCCCTCACGCGCCCTGGGTCTTCGCGTGCACCCGACACGATTCGGACGTGTGACCGCTGCCCCGGGGCGGGAAGCGTCACACTGGCTGGACCGTTAGGTATGTCGTGATGCGCTCAGCTGGTGAGCCTCACGCCTATCCTGCAATTGTTCCAAGAGCTCCGCAGCGAGGCGGGCGCGCTGTGCTGGATCGGGACTGCCCTGCGGCAGGATCAGCCTGTCGCCGCGCCGATCCAGTTCATTGCCGCTCAGGACCAACTCTCCGAGCCTCCCCGGCCGGAAGTCGGCTGCGAGCCCGTGCGGACCTCCGCTCAGACGCTCAATGCCCAGATCAACGCAGGCGGCCCGGAGTCGGGCCAGGGCGATCAGTTCCTCGACGGGGGCCGGCAGCGGACCGAACCGGTCCTCGATCTCCTCTCGCAGGGCCTCGGCCTCTTCCTGCGTTCGCAGCCGCGCCAGGCGCGTGTAGAGGCTCAGGCGCAGCTCCGGCTCAGGCACATAGCTCTCCGGCACCCACTCCGAGAGCCCAAGCTGGACCTCAGGATGCCAATCCTCGATCGGCTCGCCGCGCGCGGCCCTCAGAGCTTGCTCGAGCAGGTGCTGGTAGAGCCCGAGCCCGATCAGCCTGACATGTCCAGCCTGATCCTCACCCACGAGGTCACCCGCGCCTCGTAGATCCAGGTCGCGCGCGCTGATCGCGAATCCGGCTCCGAGCCGGTCGAGAGCTTCCAGCGTGCGCAGCCGCTTCTCGCTGGCCGGCGACAGCGGCTTGTCCGGGTCGCTCAGCAGATAGGTCACGGCCCGGCGCTGCCCGCGACCAACCCGGCCGCGCAGCTGATGCAGCTGGCTGAGTCCGAACTTCTCCGGGTGCCAGACCAGCATGGTGTTGGCTCGCGGCACGTCGAGGCCGCTCTCGATGATGTTGGTGGCGAGCAGAACGTCACCCTCGCCATCCGCAAAGCGCACCATGACCTCATCCATCTCCGACGGGTCGAGATCGCCATGCGCCACGAGGATCTCGAGCTCCGGTGCGATCTCGCGGAGGCGAGCTTGCATCGGCGCGAGGTCGGCGATGCGGGGGCAGACGACGAAGCTCTGGCCACCGCGACGGTGCTCGCGCAGAAGCGCGGCTCGAACCGTGTCTGGCGCGAAGGATGCGACGAGCGTGCGGATCGGCTGGCGCACGACGGGCGGCGTAGCGATCACGCTGAGATCCTGGAGGCCGATGAGCGCGGTCTGTAGCGTGCGGGGGATCGGCGTCGCGGTCAGGGTCAGGACATGCGCCTGCCGCCCCAGCGCACGCAGACGCTCCTTCTGCCGCGCCCCGAAGCGCTGCTCCTCGTCGATGACCATCAAGCCCAGATCGGCGAACCGCACGCCGCGCCCAGCGAGCGCGTGCGTGCCGATCACGAGCCGGACGGAGCCGTCGGCGAGGCCGGCCTTGACGCGTCGCGCCTCCGCGGGTGGGACGAGGCGCGACAGCTGCGCCACCTCGATGCCGAAGCGCGCGAACCGACGCCGGAAGGTCTGCACGTGCTGGCGCACCAGCACGGTGGTGGGAGCTGCGATCGCGACCTGCCGGCCGGCAAACAGGGCCGCGGCCGCTGCGCGCAGCGCCACCTCGGTCTTACCGAAGCCGACGTCACCGCAGACCAGCCGGTCCATCGGGTGCCCCGAGGCTAGGCCACGGAGCACAGCGTCGATCGCACTTGCCTGATCGGGCGTGAGCGCGAAGCCGAATCCTGCAGCAAAACGCTCCATCTCGCGGGCGGGTGGAACGAGCACCTCGGCTCTCGTCCGGCGGCAAGCTTCGGCCAGCTCCAGCATCAGCTGCGCAGTGCGCTTGAGGGCCTCCTCGACGCCGGCCCATCGCTTCTCCCAGGTGCCGCCCTCAAGGCGATCGAGGCTCACGGCATCCGTCTCCGAGCCGTAGCGCCAGATCCGGCCGGCTTGGCCGGCGGGCGCCATCAGAACTGCGTCATCGGAAAAGCGCAGGCGCACGGCGTCCTCCGGCAAGCCAGCCGGTCCGGTCACGGGCTCCAGCCCCTCGAAGACACAGAGGCCGTGATCACTGTGGATAGCCGCGTCGCCGATGCGCAGCTCGACCTCGCTGATCGGCAGTGTCGCTGTCGCGCCGCCCGCGGCTTCGCCTGCTTGGTGCCCGAGAAGATCGGATGCGGTGAGGACGGTGGCAGCCGCGTCCGGCACGTGGAAGCCGGCGTCGAGCGGCGCCTCCATGACGAGAACCTGACCAGGCTCAGCCTTCAGGAGAGCGGCCCAGGCGTTGGCGCGCTGAAGCTTGTGTCCGAGGACCGACACCGCCTCCTGGGCGAGCCGGCGCAAGCTGCGCTTCGAGCTGGCCAGCAGGATGCGGTCGCCGGCCTTCTGCCGTTCGCGAAGGTATCGCGCGAAGGCGGGCCGGGGTCGCCGCTCGCGTGCGAAGACCGGCACGGTGGTGTTCTCCACCTCCTCCGCAAGGGCGAGTTGCTTGCGCGCAACGAGGTCTGACCATTCCTGCGGCGTGAGGTAGAGCCCGCCGGTCGGGCCCGGCATTGTCTCGCCCGAGGGACGCGGGGCATTCTCCCGGCCATCCCGGATCTGCTCGAAGAAGGCGTCGATTCGCTCCTCGGCTCCGGCCTCGATCACGAGCCGCGCCTCGGGCACGTAGTCGAGGAGGCTCGCGAGTTCCGGGTAGAAGCGAGGGAGTTCGTGCTCCTGGCCCGTGAAGGGTCTCAGCGTCGCCTCGGAGCCCGGCGCCAGGATGATCTCGGTGGCCGGATCGACGACGAGCACGTCCGCATCCGCGATGGAGCGTTGCGAGACCGCCTCGTAGGAGCGGATCGCCGTTACGCGGCGGTCGTCGAGCTCGATCCGGCACGGCATCGGCGCAGCCGCCGGGAACAGGTCGATGACGCGCCCACGGATCGCGACCTCGCCCGGCTCGTCGACGCGGTCGTCGAGGATGTAGCCGAGGCGCTGCAGGGCGGCGATCGTCGGCTCCGGCTCGAGCGTGTCGCCGATCCGGATCTCCAGGCGGGCCGTGGCCCAGGTCGCGGGCGGCGGCACGCGCTGGAGCAGGGCCGGCCCGGTCGTCAGGACGAGGTCCGGCAGGTTGGCCGCGTCCGTGAGCCAGCGCAGCACGCCGGAGCGCGCTCCCATGACGCCGCGCGAGGGCGATGCTCGGTCGTAGGGCAGGCAATCCCATTCCGGGTAGACCGCGACGCCGCGGCCGGGCGCGAGCGCCCGCAGGATCTCCGCCAATTCCTCGAGGCGCCGTGCGTCACGCGCCACGTGGACGAGGGGCGCGCCCTCGAGCGACAGCAGCGCGGTGGCCAGCGCTCCGGTCGGCAGAAGAGGCACAGAGGAGTGCGCCTCGTCTTGGTCGGCTGCCGTCCTGATCTTTCGCCTGGCCATCACTTGCGCAATTCTCCGTTGCATCGGGAGCGGGGAACGCCGACGGACGCCCCGGGCTCCACGCCGGAAAACGCGATTTCCGGTCATCGCCAGCGCGAAGAAGCGCGATCTCCGGGCAGCATGGCCCGGCTCGCCCCGCCGCGGTCCGGCCCCGTGGGCGGTTCGGGCGCCCAGACTGGAATCCTTCGCGGGGCCGAGCCCACTACGACCGAAGCCGACCTCGCCGCGAGTTCGGCTCCGCGGGCGATGAGCAGGACGTCAGAGGTATGGTAAAAGCAGGCGGACGCCGGCGTCGCGCAGCCGGATAGGAAGTGAGCGCCTCCCGAGATCCGCCTGCGTCAGGCGCGACGTCATCTTCTGCTGCATCGACTGGCCGAGCCGCTCCGCCAGGCTGCAATCATAAATCTCGACGTTGAGCTCGAAGTTGAGGCGGAAGCTGCGCATGTCCCAGTTCGCGCTGCCGACGAAGCTCCACGCCTCGTCGATGACGAGCATCTTGGAGTGATCGAAGGGCGGCTCGTCGAGCCAGATGCGCACGCCGCTCTCGAGCAGCGGCCCGACATGCGCCCGCGTCGCCCAGTCGACAAGACGGTGGTTGCTGGCCTTCGGGATGATGACATCCACCGAGACGCCTCGAACCGCCGCCAGCGACAGGACGCTGCCCAGCACCTCGTTCGGTAAGAAGTAGGGCGTGACGAGGCGGATGCTGCGCCGGGCACAGACGAGCGCCTGCAGCACAACGAACTCGATCTTCTCGATGTCCGCGTCGGGGCCCGAGGTGACGACTCGCGCCGCGCTCTCGCCCAAAGGCCCGGGGCTGGGCCCGAGGCTCGGGAACCAGCGCTCGCCGTCGAGTTCCTCCTTCGTGACGAAAGCCCAATCGCTCGCAAAGGCCGCCGTAAGCTGCTCGATGACGGGTCCTTCGATCCGGAAGTGCGTGTCCCGCACGGGGGTCGCGGGCTGCAGAGCGACGCGATTCTCGTCCCCGATGTTGATCCCGCCCGTGAAGGCGACCGTTCCGTCCACGACGAGGAGCTTCTTGTGTGTGCGCAGATTCAGGAACGGCATCCGCCAGGGCAGCGCCGAGTGCATGAAGAGCCCGACCGGCACGCCGGCGCGGCGCAGCCGCCGGTAGATCCCGTGCAGGAAGTAGCCGCTGCCGATTCCGTCGATCAGCACGCGCACCTCGGCTCCTCGCGCCTGTGCGGCAACGAGGGCCTCGAAGAAGGCGCCTCCGATCGCGTCGTTGCGGAAGATATAGCTTGAGAGCGCCACCGAGCGCCGGGCCGCGCCGATCGCCTCCAGCATGGCCGGATACGCCTCGTCACCGTTGCGCAATGGCGCGACCGCGTTGCCGAGCCGGACCGGCAAGCCGGTGATTTGCCGGACTGCGTATTCGAGTGAGGCAAGATCCGGCTGCACGGGGGAGGCATGGTCTGGCGCCCCGGTCGCCTGCAGCGACGGCCTTGCGCTGAGCTGACGCGCCCGGCGCGAGACCCGGTTGATGCCGAAGAGGGCATAGAGCGCAGTGCCGAGGAGGGGAGAAAGCCAAACGAGGCCGATCCAGCCGATCGCAGTCCCGACCTCACGTTTGTGCATGAGGACATGGACCATCGCCACGAACGCGAGGACGAAGCCGATCAGGGCGAGGACGTCAGCTCGGATGGACACAGAGGACTGGAGCCAGCGATGCAGTGCCTCTTCCATGGCGGCCCTCGCGTCTTCTCAGGGCGCACGTGTGAAGTGGCCGTAGTTGACGCTCAGCGTGCCGTTCAGGCGATTGCCGCCGATGTTGCTGGCGTTCGGTGCTTCGTCCGCGAACGCGAAGGTCAGGAGGCCCGGCGCGATGTCCGGGTTCGGAAAAGTGAGAAGGAACGTGTCATCGGACCAGTGCGTGAGCTTTGCCGCGTAGCCGCCGATCGAGGCGCCGAGGGCATCGCCCGCTCGCTCGATCCGGAGCAGGCCGTAGAAGGGGCTCTCGTAGAGGCCCGTATAGGCGTCCCAGGCGTGGGCCATCGGCGCGGCGTCGCCGGGCGGCTTCGGGATGGCGAGCAGGCTGGTCCAGGCAGCCTGCTCGGAACGGATCTGCGCCTGGAGATCCCTGCCGGTGCGGCCGATTTCGCGCTCCAGGAACTCCGCACGCACGGCTTCAGGGAAGACCGTGAGCTGCTTGTTGGCGAATACCGCGATGCCGATCTTCAGCTCCGGAACGAGCGTCACGATCGTGCGCATGCCGTTCAACGCGCCGTTCTTCTCGACGACCCGCCGGGTCAAGAAATGATAGCTGTCGCAGCCGAGCCCTGCGGCCGCGTTCGGATCGTGCAGCGGGCCGCCGGGGGGCTCGACCATGCTGGCTGCCATGATCTGGTCGAGCGCGGTTTTCGCCAGCACCTGGCGGCCCGCGACGGTGCCCCCGGCCAGCACCATGCTCATCCAGCGCGCGATGTCGGCGCCCGTCGACACGACGGCGCCCGCACCGCTGAACGCATCGACGTTCTCGTAGGGCATGACCGTTCCGTCGAGATCATGCGCCGCGGCCCGATTTTCGTCCTTGAGGAGTTCAGCTTGCGCTGGCCCGCTCCGCCTCATCTCGAGCGGATCCAAGATGGCTTGCACGAGCAATTGCGGAGCGGTCAGGCCCACCGCCTGCGCGGCGGCCTGCTGGCCCAGAAAGATCCCGTAATTGGAATAAGCCATTTTCTCCCGGAAGCTGTGATCAAACGGGAGGAAGCGGGCACGGCGGACGAGTTCCTCCGCCCCGACGCCCAACTCCGCCAGCAAGTCGCCGGCATAGGCGGGCAGTCCGGTGCGGTGAGCGAAGTAGTCCCGCAGGGTCGCATTCTGGCTCGCATAGGGCACCGCAAGCATGAGTTGCGGAGCGAAGGTGCGGACCGGCACGTCCCAGGCGATAACGCCGCGGTCGACCAGAGTGCCGACGGCCGTCGCGGCGATGAACTTGCTGACCGAGGCGACTTGGAAGCGGGTGTCGGAATCAACCGGTGCGGGCTTGCTGGCTTCGCGTACACCGTAACCCTTGACGAAGACGGCACCCTGCGCGTTCGCGACGGCGACGACCGCGCCGGGCACCGCGTAGTCCGAGAGCATCCTGTCAACGAACTGATCGAAGGTCAGCCCGTTCGCGACCCGCGCCAGCGGTTCGTCCGGCCAGGCTGGGCTTGTGCCGATGCAGAGGGCGAGTGCAGCGAGCCAGAAAGCGAAGCTGCATCTCAACGGTCACGCTCCTCCCGGGCAAACGCGCCATCGCCTGTCGGGCGGTGAAGCTTTGAAATGCCCGCAGGGTGTCGCCTCGACGAAGGCCGCGCAAGGCACAACATCGTCTCTCCGGCGAGCGTGCCGATCGGACGAAGCGGGCGCAGCGATCTCGGCATGTGGCCGGCGCATGCGCGACTGAGGCCCCCTGCTCAAACCGGAGCCGCAGCGGCAGCGCCCTCGACGCGTGACGCGCGTATCACGCTCAACCGGATCCGTCCCGTCGCCTCCGTGGTGCTGGCCGGCCGGTGCCGCGCGAGGGTCTTGGCGGTGGGCGGAGGTCGGCGCATGTGACCACGCGGAAAGGACGCGGCTGAACCGCCGATCGAGCCGATTCAGCGGCAGGAAGCATGCGAGGCGCTGCCCGAGGATCGGGCGCCGGGCGGGCCGCGCGCGGCGTGTCAGATCCAATCCTCCTTCCTCGCCAGGATGGAGACGATCGGTCCGCCCGCGAGGGCAAGGCACAGGATGGCGACAGAGCTCGGCGCCCCGGCTGCGAGCAGACAGATCGCCAAGCCGATGACAAGGATTAGGGAAAGCGCCGAGAGGTCGACCATTGTCAATGCCACATAATTTAATGCTGTCCTACGGAGCATTGTCGCTCTGAGGGATTTCCTCGGCAAGCTTCTTGGCATCTTCTTGAGCGGCAAAGTTTTCTGCTAAATAAAAAGGCGTAGAGCACGTGCGTCGCATTTGATTTAAAATCTGCCCGTTCCGGCCCGGAATGCCAGCCCTTGGCAGCACCGGGCGGTGAGACACATTCGTCGCCTCGTCACGCCGGCCTACACGCCGGATGCGCTCGACGCGCTGGCAGAGGGTCTCGAGGCCGAGGCGAGGGATGGGGTGGCGAACGGGTGCATCTTCGACAACACGGCAGCGCTCGCGGCCACCGGCGACGCGCTCCCGACGGTCGAACGCCTTCGTCTCGCCCCAATGAGAACCTGTGTGGCGTGACCGGAACCGGGGCCGCGTGCCGTCATCCGATCTCGATCGAGAGCGACACGGGCTTTACCGGAACATCCCCTCCCGCGCCGAGGCCGATCGGACGTGAACGCACCCCAACGTGGCGCCGTGCAGGCGCGCCTCGGCGCAGCCGAGATCCGCTCGATCATAATCGGACTCGTCACCGCGATGCTGCTCGCCGCCCTCGATCAGACCATCGTGGCGACCGCCATGCCGACGATCGGGCTCGAGCTCGGCGATGCCGAGAACCTGCCCTGGATCGTCACGGCCTATCTCCTCGCCTCCACGGCCGTGACGCCGCTCTACGGCAAGCTCTCGGACATCCACGGCCGCCGGATCGTGCTGCTGTTCGCCATCGCGACCTTCAGCCTGGGATCCCTGCTCTGCGCGCTCGCGCCGACGATGGTCGCGCTCGCGCTGGCGCGCGGCCTTCAGGGCATCGGCGGGGGCGGGCTGATCGCGCTGGCGCAGACGATCCTCGCCGACATCCTGTCGCCCAAGGAGCGGGCCCGCTACCAGGTCTACATCGCGGGCGTCTTCGCCCTCGCCTCGGTGGCGGGCCCCCTGCTCGGCGGCGTCTTCGCCCAGCACCTGCACTGGTCGGCGATCTTCTGGATCAACCTGCCGATCGGGCTCCTCGCCTTCGCCCTGACGAACGACAAGCTCAGGCTCCTGCCCCGCAACGAGCGGCGCCACAGCGTCGACTATCCGGGAGCGGGTCTGCTGATCCTCAGCTCGACGAGCCTGATGCTGGCCCTGAGCTGGGGCGGCGTGCGCTATCCCTGGGGGTCGGTCCCCGTGCTCGGGCTCGCGGCCTTCGGCCTCCTCGTCGGCATCGGCTTCGTGGCCCGGCTGCTGACCGCACCCGAACCGCTGATCCCGACGAGCGTCCTGCGGGACCGGGTCGTCTACTCTGCAACCCTGGCCGCCTGCTTCGCCATGGGCACCCTGATCGGACTGAGCATCTACGTCCCGATCTTCCTCGAAGGCGTCGTCGGCCTGAGCGCCAGCCAGTCGGGTGCGGCCATGGTGCCGCTGATGGTCGGGACGGTGGCGGGCGCTACGCTCTCGAGCCGGTCGATGCTGTATTTCCAGCACTACAAGCGCATCCCGCTCGCTGCCCTGACGCTGAGCGTTGCGGTTTGCGGTCTGCTCGCCTTCGGAAGCCGGGAACTGCCGCTCTGGAGTCTCGAAATCCTGTTCGTGCTGCTCTCGATGGGGATCGGCACCGTGTTGCCGCTGTCGACGATCGTGGTTCAGAACGCCGTCGCACCGCACCAGCTCGGCATCGCGACGGCGTCGATGAACTTCTTCCGCTCACTGGGCGGCGCGCTCATCGTTGCGATCTTCGGCACTCTCGTGCTCGGCGGGGCGGGCAGGAACGACGTCGCGGGGGCCGCCCACGATATGGCGGCGCTGATTCAGGGGGCCGACGCCGGCCAGCTCGGGCTCACCTTCCGTCTCGTATTCCTCGCCGCCTGCCTTGGCCTCGTCCTGGCCGTCGGATGCCTCAGCCTCGTGGAGGAGCGTCCCCTGCACGGTCCTGGCACGAACAACCGCACCACCTAGGGTCACGCGGTGATTTTTGCTTGCGGAGCGCTACGCAAAGATCCGTTTCTCAATCGCGGCGGGCCGCATCCTCAACCCGCTCACCGCCAGGAGCCAGCTCGTCGGCGGCATGATCTGGGGCCTCGGCTCCGCGCTGCTGGAGGAGACCATCCTCGACGGTGCCGCCTACCGCAATCCGGACCTTGCCGAGTATCTCGTGCCCACCGCGGCTGATGTCGGCACGGTCGAGGCGCTGCTGGTGCCGGACCCGGACGCGATCGTGAATCCGCTCGGCGTGAAGGGTCTTGGCGAGCTCGGCATCATCGGAGTCAACGCGGCGATCGCCAACGCCGTGCACCACGCCACGGGCCGCCGGATCCGCCGCCTGCCGATCCGCATCGAGGATCTGGCCTGACGGCGGGTCTGCTTCCGGTTCTCGCGGCCCGCGGCGTGACACCGGGGCAACCCGATAACGGCGCAGTTGCGGCACGATCCGGGCGCCGTATCTCTGCGTGGCGACGAAACGATTGGCGCGGCACGAGACCCGCGCATCCTCTCGGCCACATTGCCGGCGCACGAGCGGCCCCCTCACGCGCCCTGGGTCTTCGTGTGCACCCGACACGATTCGGACGTGTGACCTTTGCCGAGGAAGGGCCGCGCAGCCATCCCGCCGAGCAGGCGCTTGGCAGCCTCAGCCCGTTGCGCCGGGCGCCGCATGGGCTAGGGAATCGCCACGGTCAGCACCCGTAGCTCAGCTGGATAGAGCGTTGCCCTCCGAAGGCGGAGGACCCGGCTCTCCAACACGCTAAGTGCCTCCAATCACTGCAATAGGTTAGCCGGCCTTCAGGCGCACGGCGCCGCGCAAATGCATTCTGCCGGCGCAAAAGGGCCGCAACGGACCGCGTGGATGAGAGCTCAATGGCTCGCCGCGTGAATGGATAGGACCTCCTCGATCTCAGGGAGGAGCTTCTTCGTCGCTGCATGCCCAGGCTGATCGTGTCCGCGACCCGGCAGAACTCGAACAGACCGATCTCGGCCAGCCGGGGCGAGATCATTAGGTCCGGCGGATCCCCCGCCGGACGGGACTTAGTCCTCGCAGGGCTATGCGCTAGAAGTTCAGCACCGCCAGCGACTTCATCGTGCCGAGCTGCTCAAGGTCGAGGTCGTGCTCGAGGATCTCCTCCTTGGTGAGCTCTCGCAGGACTTCGGCAGTGGCATCAGGGCCAGCGGCTTCGGCAGCCAGAAGCGCAGCATCCTGCTCATCTGTTGCGATCACCAAGACAGGCGCAGTCGTGCGCCTACCGTCGCGTTGTGACGCCGCTGTAACCTGAACCCCGTAGCCCTTGTTCACGGCACCAAGCCCTATTTTCGAAGCTCTGCTGCCGGGAAATCGCAGCCTTCAGGCAACGATTGCGCTCAGGCAAAGATCCACTCTACGCCCGGCCAGAGACTCCCAGCATCGAAGCGTTCGATATTATCCACGGCGCGCAATTTGCCTCGAACGGCGACAGCGGCAGCCGGGCGCCTGACTGTTTCCGGCGCGTCTCATCATCGCAGCCTTGCTGAAACAGCCATCTGAAACGCCAACGTCAGCTTGGAACTACGCGGCCAAATCTATGCCCTGGTTGCGACTCGCACCCCGGTGGGGATGTTCGGCTCACAGTTCCGGAGGACGCGAAGTCCCATCGGCGAGCCTACCCACTGGACGCGGACCAGGTTCACGAAAGACCCCGGGGCAGGCAAAATGAGCACGGGCATCGGGATGGGAGCAACCGATCCGGATGTGACAAGAACGCAGGCAGTCAAAGCCAGACTGCTAAAATCAGTCACCACATCGGGGCTCGAAGTCCCAGGACCTCGCAGCGTTAGCCAAGGGCGTGCAAATTGGGCCGGCTACGTCCCCGAACATGTCCTTGGGCCCGGATGAACCATGATGACCCTCGGGATGTCGTGAGGGCTTCGTGCTACAAACTGGGGCCGGTTTGGCGAGCAGATACAGCGCATCACCCTGCAGGGGAGATCCGCCATGAACAAGGTCTACCCGATAAACTTCGGCACAGATCCACGACTGCGGGCGGCCGTCGGGAAGCATCCTCGGCCCTGGCATCTCAGCGCAAAGAGAGATGCGATCGAGGATACCAGGGGCCACACGATCATCGCGGCCGACGACTACCCGACTGATCCAGCACTCCTCGAAGCGATCTGCGAGGCGATCAATCAGCTCTATCCCGGCTCTTGAGCGTCACAATGAGGCGGTCATTTTCTGTGCTGCAGCGTGGATACATTCGGAGGGCGCGATGAAAACTTTCTTCGTTCCAGTTGTAGGGCATGAAGGGCTTGAGACATTGCTCGCAACCGCCTGCCTCGCCGCCCAGCACTTTGATGGGCTTATTGAAGGGGCCTGCATCCTACCTGCTCTTGCCGACTACGTTGATCTCGTCGGCGATCTGCCGTGGACGCGCGGCGAACAAACGCCTTGGGCTGATCGCTTGCACACGGAAGCGCTCGCCTTCCATGAGGCATTTGCCGCAGCCTTGATGAGGCGGGGCATCCGCGAAGCTGGGGCGCCCGGCTCTGGGCCGTCCTATCGCTGGCATTCCGGTCCGCTGACCGGAGATGACGCCATGAGCCAGCATTCTCGCCTGTTCAGCGCAAGCATCGTCCGACGCCCCAAATACGCCAAGCCTAGCTTCGCCATGGAGAGCTTCCAAGCTCTTCTCTTCGAGAGCGGCCGACCGGTTCTGATCAGTCCGCCCATCTCTCCTACATCGCTCGGCGAGACGATCATGATTGCTTGGAACGGCTCGACGGAGACGACGCGTGCCGTTGTGTTTGCCATGCCGTTCCTGCGCAAAGCGAGGCAGGTTGTTGTGCTGGAAGTAGAAGGTAGCAGCGTTCCTGGTCCCACGAGCCGGGAGCTTGCCATGGCCCTGAAGTGCGAAGGCGTCCTAGCAGAGGGCCGAACCGTCACGGCAAGCAAATTTCCGTCGGGTGAGATTTTCCTCGCTGAGGCCCAGGCACTTGGCTGCGATCTCCTGATCAAGGGCGCCTATACACAAAGCCGCTTACGCCAGATATTTTTTGGTGGCGCGACAAGCCACATTCTTCATCACGCGGAACTGCCGGTTCTGATGGCGCACTGATGCTGATCACTCGGAATCGCTGACGATAGTGAGCGAACGCAGAGCTCGGAACGGCATCGCCCTTTCCTCGTTCTTACTTCCTCCTCTGCGTCAGGTGAGAGGCCGACGTTGTTCCGCCTGGAGGCACGCACACTCGAGTTTCTGGCCCGCGCTGGTTACGGAGCACGCGGCATCGTCTATTGCCTCGTCGGTGGCTTGGCCGTTCTGGCAGCCATCGGCTCGGGTGGGCAGGCGGGTGGAAGTAAGAGCGCGCTGACGTCCCTTCTTGCTCAGCCATTCGGGCGCGTATGGCTCGGCCTGATCGCCGCTGGCCTGGTCGGGTTTGCATGCTGGCGCATCGTTGAAGCCGTCTCGGATGCCGATCATCGCGGAAACTCGGGCAAGGCCCTTGCCAAGCGCGCAGGTCACATCATCGGCGGCATCATCTATGGCGGCTTGGCCCTTTCGGCCGCACAACTCGCGCTCGGCCAACGGCAGGGTGGCGGCGATGATCAAGCTGCCCACGACTGGACGGCGTGGTTGTTGAGCAAGCCACTCGGGCAGTGGCTGACCGGGCTGATCGGCCTGGTGGTGATCGGGGTCGGCGTGGCCTTTCTGCTCAAGGGCTGGAAAGGAGACGTGCTGGAGCGGCTTGCTCCTCCTGCTGAGGTGCGGCGATGGGCCGTGCCGCTGGGCCGCCTCGGCTTTGCAGCGCGCGGCGTGGTTTTTGGTCTGATTGGCGCCTTTCTGATCCTTGCCGCCGTGCACAGCAGTTCGGCCGAGGTGAAGGGATTGGCCGGCGCTTTGCAGGTGTTGCGAGCCCAGCCATACGGCTGGGTGCTCTTGGCCTTAACCGCTGCGGGCTTGTTCGCCTTCGGGATCTTTGGGCTGGTCCAGGCCCGCTATCGCCACATCGACCCGCCGGATGCGACAGATGCGAAGGCACGCCTCAAGCAAGCTGTGGCGGAAGGTACCGGGCGTTGAGTTGCTCTTTGCCCGTGGCGCAAGTTCGCGCCACACGACGGTGCCGACGCGAGAGGCAGCCTTGAGGGGCGAGCCTTATCAGCTCGGTCTCGCTTCCGCCGCACTGCTCTGTGCTAAAGCCCGCGCCTGCTGCCTGGAGCTCCCGCTTGTTTCCTTTCGTGAGCCAACGAGCCTCTCGACGCGCGTCTCGCAGGCTGTCATCTGGCATCACCAAGCTCCTGAAGTCCTCGGCGAAGCTCAGCGAAGCCGCGGCTCGCCAGGGTAGGAAGTCTGTTCGACAAGCGCGGAAGGCGCTGAACGAGCTCAAGGATGAGCAGACCAGCAAGGCTCCAGGACGGTTTGTCGATATCGACGGAGTGCACGTCCACTACATCGCACGCGGCAAAGGCCGCACTGTGGTGCTCATCCACGGCAACGGCACCATGTCCGAGGACTTCGTCATCTGCGGCCTCGTTGATCAGCTTGCCAAACGCTACCGTGTCATAGCCGTCGATCGTCCCGGATTCGGCCACACTGACCGACCGCGCCATCGCGCTTGGACAGCCTCCGCTCAGGCGCGTCTGATCCAACGCGTGTTGGAGAAGCTCAACGTCGAGCGTCCCCTAATCGTGGGGCACTCCTGGGGAACCATCGTCGCGCTGGCTCTGGCAACGCGAGCGAGACAGCAACCCCGGGGCTTGGTGCTCCTGTCTGGCTACTACTACCCGACCCGTCGCGCCGATGTGGCGCTGATCGCGCCCATGGCCGTTCCAGGCATAGGAGACGCTGCTCGGTCGATGATGCCTGCTGCTGTCGGGCACCTGCTCGCCCCGCACGTCTTCCGGCACGTGTTCAAGCCGCAGCCCGTGCCAGCACGGTTCACAAAGCGCTTTCCAGTGGCCATCTCGATCCAGCCAACCCAGGCCCGGGCAAGCGCCGAGGACACGGCGAGCATGAACGCGGCCGCTGCGCTGCTTCAGCCGCATTATGCGAAGCTGCGCCTGCCAATCGCGATCTTGACCGGCGATGCGGATGCGGTCGTCGACGCCGACGAGCAATCCCGCAGGTTGCATGCGGAGGTGGCAGGAAGCACCCTCTCGGTGCTCACCGGGCAGGGGCACATGATCCACTACTCGGCGAAAGCTCAGATCGGGCGAGCGGTGGACGATCTCATGGCGGTGACAAGCAAAAGCTTGCGGTGGCTGTAGGCCTGATACTCCACCTGCATCGCAGCAGAGAATGCCCGCGCGATCTTAGAACTGACACGTCGTAGATCATCTTTCGCCTCTGGAGCTTCCAGCGAGTGCTCGTCCCCACAATTTCATTATCGCTCGCCGCAGACCCGGCGATCTGAACGATGTGCAGCTGCCAGTTCTAGGTTTTCGTCCCGAACGATGAATGCCGTCGCTCATAGACGTTCGATCTCGCGGATTGTGAGCGTGGCTATTGCACGTCTCGGGATCCGGCGCCCGATCACAAAGAGCATAGTCTCGCGTTTTCGCTATCTCGGCTCATCGGGACATGAAGTCCCAGACGGCTACGCAGTTGCCGGTGGGCTTGGAGCCTGGGCCCACCGGCATCTGGACCAAGCTCTTGGATCCATCTGTGAATGATTTCGATGACATTTGCCGCAATGCCAGGGCACCCGGCGATACCCGTTGACGCAGTGGCCGTTGGAGAGCCGCATGTCGGCATTGGCGTCGGAATGCGGCGCTTGACATCGTTTGCCTGTCTCAGGCCGGCGTGGCCCTCGCGGCGCGTCAAATGTCCGAATGAATACGATCCAAGATCGCGCGCGAATATTCAAGGATCAGCGCGTATTTAACGCGTTGTTAACCATGTCTCACTCAAATTAAAGGCTCCTCCGAGAGCTTATCGACAGTAGCTCGGCGGCGACCACTGCTGCTCTGTCTTCCGCTCACATTACAAGGGGAGCATCAATGTCCAAGGTTCTCGTCGTCACATCGGGTAAGGGCGGCGTCGGCAAGACGACCACCACGGCGGCGCTCGGCGCGGCCATCGCGCAGAGCGGCTCCAGCGTCTGCGTCGTCGACTTCGACGTCGGCCTGCGCAACCTCGACCTCGTCATGGGCGCCGAGCGGCGCGTCGTCTATGACCTCATCAATGTGGTCAGCGGCGACGCCAAGCTGCCGCAGGCCCTGATCCGTGATAAGCGTTTACCGAAGCTCCACATCCTTCCGGCCTCGCAGACCCGCGACAAGGACGCGCTGACGGATGCCGGCGTCGCCCGGGTGATGGACGAGCTGCGCGAGAAGTTCGACTGGGTGATCTGCGACTCGCCCGCCGGCATCGAGCGCGGCGCGACGCTGGCCATGCGCCACGCGGACGTCGCCGTGGTGGTGACGAACCCGGAAGTCTCCTCGGTGCGCGATTCCGACCGCATCATCGGGCTGCTGGATTCCAAGACCATCAAGGCCGAGAAAGGCGAGCCGGTAGAGAAGCATCTGATCCTCACCCGCTATGACTCAGTGCGCGCTGCTCGGGGCGACATGTTGAAGATCGAGGACGTGCTCGAGATCCTGTCGCTGCCCCTGCTCGCCATCATCCCGGACAGTCAGGAAGTGCTGCGCGCCTCGAACGTCGGCTGCCCGGTGACCCTGAACAACCCACAATGCGCGCCTGCTCGCGCCTATGCCGACGCCGTGCGTCGACTGACCGGCGAGGCGGTGCCACTGAGCGTGCTCAGTGACCGCAAGTCCTTCCTCGACCGCTTCTTCATCCGGAGGGCCGCATGAACATCCTGAGCCTCCTCAGCCGACGCGACACTGCGCCGGTGGCGCGAGAGCGCCTTCAGTTGATCCTTGCTCACGAAAGGGCGGAGAGCAGTCGCTCAAACCTGGTTGAAACGCTGCGCGAGGAGATCCTTGCCGTTATCGCCAAGCATCTAGCGATTGATGGCGAAAAGGTATCGATCAAGGCTGAGCAGCGCGAGGGCGTCTCGACTCTCGACATCGACATAGAGCTACCAGCCACGGTATCTGGAAAGCGGAAGGCGGCTTGATGGGGCATGGTCGCTGGAATGCGCTGCCCGATATGAGGTCCTGCGCGGCGCGAGGATTGCGGCTGCCACACGGGAGAGACGCGCGTGCGCGAGAATCGCATCCGGACGCTCTGGGCTGCCGACAAGCCGGTGGTGAACAGCTGGCTCACCATCCCTGATGCCTTTTGCGCGGAGACACTGGCCCATGCTGGCTTCGATAGTCTGACGGTCGACATGCAGCATGGCCTCATCGGATTTGAGGCAGCGGTGTCGATGCTGACCGCGATTTCGAGCACGCCAACGGTGCCGGTCGTGCGTGTGCCCTGGCTCGATCAGGGCATCGTCATGAAGATGCTCGATGCTGGCGCCTACGGCATCATCTGCCCGATGGTGAACACGCGCGCTGACGCAGAGCTGTTCGTCTCTGCGTTGCGCTACCCGCCCGAGGGCTGCCGCAGCTTCGGGCCTGCTCGAGCCGTCCTTCACGCTGGATCCGACTATGTCCAGCACGCCAACGACACCGTGGCGGGACTCGCGATGATCGAAACACGAGAGGCGCTCGACAATCTCGACGAGATCCTTTCCGTGAAGGGACTTGACGCGGTCTACATCGGTCCGAATGACCTCGCTCTGTCGCTCGGTCGCGAGCCCCGCTCTGACGTAGACGATCTGCGGGTGGTCGAGGCGGTCGAGCACATCCTGGCAAAGGCGCAGCAGCACGGTGTGATCGCTGGCATGCACAACAGCAGTCCTGCCTACGCACGGCGCTGGGCCAACAAGGGCTTCCGCTTCGTCACAGTTGGCGCTGATGTGAGCTTTCTCGTTGGCGGTGCCACTCAGGCCTTAGCTGGGCTTGGCGTAGCGCCAAGCGATACGGCCTGATCAGGAGGCGTTTAGGGCCGGCTGGCTCACGCGTGAGAGGCTTCAAGCTGCTACGGCCTGTTCGGCCTTGAACGTGTTCCGTGTGCGGGCGTTTTGCTCCTCCTGACTGGGAGGAGTGATGCTGGACGACGCAGAATGGAGAAAGCTGG
>NZ_JBAWTG010000072.1:0-25209 GCF_037106235.1 Methylobacterium nigriterrae
CGGCCTGCTGCTGCGCAGCTCCGAGACGGTCGGGGACGCCTTGCGGGCGCTCGAAGCCCATCTGTGCGTGCGGAACCGGGGCGCGGCGGTCGGCCTCGGGCTCCACGACGACATCGCCGTCCTCAACTATGCCCCTCACGAGCCGGAAGCCGAGGGCGCCGCTCTGCATGCGGAGCGGGCGCTGGCCACGGCGACCAATGTCCTGCGGGCGCTATGCGGGTCCGACTGGGCGCCCCTGGAGGTGCTGCTGCCGCGCCCGGCGCCGCGCGACACGGTCCCGTATGGCAGCTTCTTTCGCACACCCGTCCGGTTCAGCGCGGAAACCGCTGCCTTGGTGTTCCCGACCGAACTCCTAGCGCAGCGGATCGCGAGTGCGGATCCGGCAATGCGCCAGAAGGTAGAGGATCACATCCGCCAGCTTGAGGCCGCAGAGCCGTCCTCGCTGACGGACAAGCTTCGCGAGTACCTCCAGACCGCTGTGACTCGGCAGCGCTGCAAGGCGAAGCGAGTGGCGCGTCTGCGCTTGGTGAACTGCCGCACCATGAGACGGCGCCTGAAGGCGGAGGGCACGAGCTTCCGGCGGCTTGCCAACGAGGCACAGTTCCGGGTGGCCAAACAGCTGCTGGCCGAAACCTGCATGAGCATGACGCAGATCTCGGCCGCCCTGGACTTCTCCGAGCCGGCCGCCTTCACGCACGCCTTCCGGCGCTGGGCGGGCATGGCGCCGAGCGCATGGCGGCAGGCCAACCGACCGGAGACGGAGCGCGACCGACACCACGAAGAACCTCACCCGTACGGGAGGAGGGACAGCGGACGCAGCAGCACGTTCGCGCCTGCGCCTGCGCTCTCCTGATGCTCACGGGCGCGGCGAGCGCGCAGGACGCCCGCTCGCCCTGGCAGGCGGGGCATAGCAATGGAGGCGTACCATGACGTGGTCGGCCGCCTACGAACTGGCTCTCACGAAGCGGCACATCGCTGAGGAGGAGGCGCTTCGGATCGTGCAATTGACCCGCATCGCGGATCGGATGAGGCACGGTCGGGACACTGCCGCGGCCGAGCAGGCGCTGCGGGACACCGAGGAACACCTCACGGCGTTGCGGGCGCGGCGGGCGGCGCTTGCGGCTCTGCGGGGCTACTAACGAGCGCAACGCCGTGCGATCAGTCGCACGGACCACACCCAGCGACGGGACGAGCGGGCGAGTGGCTTTATGAGCGAACTGCAGCCTCAACCCACATCCGCTCCGGCTGGCGCTCCATTGCGAGCTGCAGGCCAAACCAACGGCCGGATGCGGCGGATCGGCCGTCGGCTGACCGAGGAGGCCCCGCGGATCGCTGGCATCTTCGCCTATCTCTGGATCGTCTTCGGACTCTTCATCTTCCACGAGCACATCGTCCTGTCCCGCCATGGCATGGGGTACGGGTTCTACGGCTTGGCCTTCATCAATGCCTGGATCTTGGCAAAGATCATGCTCGTAGCCGAGAGCCTCGATGTCCGCCCGCACTTCCAGGGCAGGCCCCTGGTCTATCCGATCCTCGCGCGCTCCTGCGCCTTCGCGGTGCTCCTGGTCTGTGCCTATGCCCTTGAGGAGATGGGGCTCGGGCTTTGGCGCGGGAAAACATTAGCCAACAGCGTGCCAGCCGTCGGCGGGGGCGGGCTCCGCGGGCTCGCGTCGGTGATCCTCATCATGGCCGTAGCCCTGATTCCCTATTTCGCCTTCCGGGAACTCGGCCGGGTGCTAGGGCGGGAGCGCCTGCGCACGCTCCTGTTCCGGAATGGGGCTGCCATTGACGTCGCTGACAAGACGGGCACAGCTGACGGGCCTCGCCTGATAGATCGCGTTATGCACCCACAAGGCTGAAGGAAGACAGCCGCTGATCGGAGCGGCCTGCAGGCAAGTGCAAGGACCGCGCCTGGATCGTCGCTCGCCGCTCAGGCGCTCTACTGGGCGAGCAGTCCGTACGCGGTCACCGCGCAATCTGCCGCGATGACCAGGAACACGAAGGCGAACAGCCCCGTCAGACCTGCCTCGGTTTCCAGCTGCATGCGAAGGGTACGAAGAACCGCCATGGTCGGGCCCCGCCTGTCGGATTGGCATCAGAGCAGGTTCCTGCTCGTTCCTGAACGGCTAAGCTTTCGAGTCGCTGATTTTTGAGGGTTTCGTCCGCCACCGCACGAGCTTTGCCTTAACCCAGCTCTCCGGGAGCAAGCGGCACTGTTCCAATAGGGCTTACCCTATCGGACCGTTCCAAACGCCACAAAGCGCCATGCCTGGAAAATGAGGGTCTCCCAAGCACTTCAACCTGTTAGATTTGTGTGTCTGGAAATCAAAATGCCGGGCGATCCCAGCCCATTCGCACGGATTGAGCGTTATGGAGCCGCTCAGTTCGCGTAAGGGGAATTATGGAAGGGCCGCGCCGGCTCGTCGGACGTAGACGGTGAAGCTTGCGTAATCTTTGATAATGCGCGCTGGCTCGCTCTGTGCTTCAGCTCCGCAGACTAGACTTGTGCAGGCGCCGTGACATGCTCAAGCGCATTCTGCCCTGCTTTGCATTTCTTATAGTGGTAGTGGCGGCAGCAAGTTCTGCTGACCTGCAGCAGCCTCCTAAAACGGCCGAGGAAGCCGCGCAGATCGAGGTCATGGTCAATAAGGCTGCGGCATTGGTGGAGACCCGAGGAAAGGTGGTCTTCTCCGAATTCAGAAAGCGCGATAGCGAATGGCGGTTCGATGATGTTTATCTATTCGCCCTTGATCTGAACGGGAAGATATTGCTAAATGTTGAATTTCCAAATCGGGAAGGAACGACCCGGCTGAATGAGAAGGATGCTGACGGCAAGTTATTTCACGAAGATTTCATAGAAGTTGTTCAGGATAATGGGTCGGGCTGGGTCGATTATATGTTTCCGAAGCCTGGACAGGGGCGCCCCTCTGAAAAATGGAGCTACGTCAGAGCGACGACGATCGATGGAACGCCAGGGCTGATCGGTGCGGGCTTCTACCCGGATTGACCCGAGCCACTCAGAAGCGGCTCACAAATCTCGCACGAGGCCGTGGAATTCGCATAACGCGCTCGTTTCCCTTCGCGTAAGGGCATTTATGGAGAGTGTCACCGGCCGCCACCGTCACAGCAACGCACGCGGCCGGTCACTGCCACCCCAGGTTCAGTATGCAAGGGCGCACGGCCACGCTGAACTGCCACGAACGATCCGCCTATCCGTAGAGACCACGCGGAAGCGCGAGGCCATGAGGCTGATCACCGGCCCGGCATCGACGAGGGGGATGTCGTGCCGGGCCGGTGACTGCCACCCCGAGGATCGCGCGTGGGGCGCACGGTCATGCTTGGCCCAGTGGCGCGGGACGACAAGCGCAAAGAACGGGCACGGGCTCGCGCGAGGCGAGGCGAGGCGGGATTCGCGTTCCATAAGTCCCGTTCTGCGAACGGAATCGGGGTCGCCGGGCAGTGTTCGGAAGGTCTGAATCGGGCCGCGCGGCGCCACGGAATACAGGGCCAGTCTATCGGCCTCCCGCGGGGCCTCGCGCGCGCCTCGAAATACGTGACAGGACTTGGAGCCGATTCAGTCCCGCGGCCTGCATCATGAGCCAGAAGAAAGGCCCCGCCTCGGGTTAGGACCGGGGACGGGTTGAGGACCAAGGTATCAGAGAGTCTTCATGCGCGGAGGCGGTGCCGCCGCCTCCACTCGACCAACCTGGGATCGCGATGAATGTTCAACTTGCGGCCGAGCCCATTAGGAGGTGCCGGCCGCGTCCCGGAACAGGTGATAGGACCGCCGGCTCTCGGCTGTTTCCGCCACCTTCCGAGTGGGTGAGGCCGCCCCGTCCTGACGAGGCGGCCTGCAATGCGTGTAGCATGGCCGGCTCAGCCCCGGAGCCGCCGCGCGTTCGGCACGATGCCAGCGAAGTGACCGCGGAATTCGCCGATTGGGCGTTATGGAGCTTTGACTCGCGCAAGCGCCCCTATGGAATCAGACGCTTCACGGCGTAGCTGCTGTGAGCCGCGCGATGGCGCCGAGGATGAGCTGCCGGTGCACGCGCCACTCATCCAGGGTCTCTTCGAGCATCATGAGCAGGCGCCTCGCCTCGGTTGTGTCGTGCCCGTCCTGAGCCAAGCGCGCGATCAAAGCGACCTGATCGGTGACACGCCTCCTGCCCGCAGCGATGTGCCGGTCGGCTTGGGCGAGGTGCTCACGCTCGCGTTCGGGGTCTGCTATGGCAGATCCTGCGCGCCCTCTGAGATCCCTCACGCTTCGGGCTCCTCCGCACTATTGGCGTCGAGGTGGCGGCCCTCGCGGTCGAGGTGCAGGTAGTTCATGTTGAACAGCGACGCGGCCTGGAGCGCGGCGAGATCCGGGATCGTCAGGACGCGACCCTTCAGCACGATCAGCCCGGAGGCGCGCAGCTCCTGCAGGACGCGGTTGACGTGCACGTTCGACAGGCCCGTCGCGTCCCCGAACTCGACCTGCGTGATTGGCAGGATGCAGGAATTGCCCTCGGTCAGCCCCACCGCGCGGAGCCGAATGAACAGCTCGCACAGGAGATGGCCGACCCGCTCCAGGCCCGTGCGCTGGCCGAGATTGACCGTCCATTCCCGCTGGATCGCCGTGTGCACGAGCATCTCCCACCACAGCGCCTGGGTGATCCGCGGATGCTGCTCGGTGAGGTCGAGGAGCGTGTCGCGCGGGATCTCGGCGAGCTTGACGGGCGTGATCGTGCTGATCGAGTGATCCATCTCGCGCAGCACGAAGATGTGCGGGTCGCAGAGGTCGCCCGGCAGGAAGAACGAGATGATCTGCCGCCTCCCGTCCTCCAGCTGCTTGTAGCGGCAGGCCCAGCCGTCGAGCATCAGGTTGACGTGCTCGGGATCATCTCCCTCGCAGATGATGTCCTGGTGCGGCCCGAACAGGCGCACCCTCCCGCTTGCGGCATCCTCGAGCGCGCCCTTGTCTGCGTCAGAGAGCCGGGTGAAGTTCTCAAGCTTACGGATGAGGTGGTGGGGCATGACCGCCTCCATGTCACGCTGGCGGTACAGTAGGCGCGTCAGCCGCGCGAGAACTTCACCTGTGTGAATGCCGGTTCCGGCCCAAGGGGGAAGATTTTCTGACCAGAACGGGAGCCACTGCGTCAGCCCGCCCTCGGTCGTCTTGCGCTCTCGGCGAGAGCACAATCGGAGGTCAGATGCCCCGCTACCACTTCCACCTGCGAACCCCAGATGGCCTGCAGTGGGACGAGGAGGGCGTACCGTTCGCCGGCCTAGAGGTAGCCCTACCTCGATGCGTGCCGGGCCATTCCGGCGATGGCTGCTGATCTGCAGCGCGCCGGCACGAGGCCGAGACAGCTCCTGTGCTACGCCTTCGAGATCGCGGATGCGGACGGCCAGCTCTTGATCGAGGTGCCCTTTGCGGAGGTTCTCGACACAGCGCGCAAGCCACGCCGGCCCTTGCCCGCGTTGGGCCAGAAGGCGCGGGCCGAGATCCAGCAGACTGAACGCCTGATTGCCGAG
Organism: Methylobacterium nigriterrae; assembly: GCF_037106235.1. Taxonomy (NCBI): domain Bacteria; kingdom Pseudomonadati; phylum Pseudomonadota; class Alphaproteobacteria; order Hyphomicrobiales; family Methylobacteriaceae; genus Methylobacterium; species Methylobacterium nigriterrae. The sequence goes on from NZ_JBAWTG010000072.1 coordinate 5,518, forward strand.
GTCCAACGGGAGCGAGACGCTCTGTACGCCACGCTGTCCCAGACCCATGCCCTTCTGGCTCGCTTGCGGGCGCTCGACATCAGTGGTCGCGGCCAGCGCCTGTAAGCGTGAGGGCGAACGCGAAGAGCTACCGCGGCAACCAGAGGCCGGCGTAGGTGAGCGTGGCCGAGTAGACGGGATGGCCGGTCTCGTCCTTGACCATCACGGTGAATGTGCGCTGGTCGCCATCCTTGGGAATGTCCTCGCGGGCGATGTCCGGCAAGAGGCGCTTGGCCTTCTGACGCGCCTCGTCCGGGCCGGAAAGCTCGGTTCCGGTGTCGTCGAACTCGGGGCCACCGTCGTGGACGTCGAAGAAGAAGCGGGGCATCAGGCTCTCCGCAGAATACAAGCGGGAGCACGCGGGTCTCGCAGCCGCCGGTGCGCGTCGTAGACGGCCAGTCGGAAGGGTGACTTGGGACGGGAGACCATGACGGTACTCCTCGCTTTGCAGGCGGGAGCGCACGTCTCTCTCAGCCACCAGAGCCTACGGGATCGGAACCGGCTGGTGATGCCGGCATCATGCGCCTCCTCGGCGGGGAAGTCCAAAGGAGGCCATGCCGCGCTCGTGTGGTCTCCCTCTGAGAGCTACAGCCACCCGGCGGGAGACGGCAACTTACGGCTCGCGTGCCTGCAACCGATGGATGGTACAGAGGATTGTCTCGCGATGCGCGTACCACTCGGCCAATGTGGCTTTGAGGGTGGCCAGAAGCTGCTCCGCCAGCGCCGTGTCGTGGCCCTCACTTCGCAGCTGCGCGATCAGAAGTTCCTGTTCCGCGACGCGCCTCTCGCCTTCGACGATGTCTTGCTCGGCCTTTGCGAGGTCAGCCTGTTCCTTCTTCAGGCTTAGGCCGACGGACGGTGGCGGGTTTCCGCTCATGCCCACAACATAGATCAACCCGCACGTTCGATCAGCCACGAGCACGCGCCGGCCGGCAAGAGAGGTCGACAATCAGCCATGTGGACTCTCTGGGCCACGCTGCAGAGCCTCAGAGCTTACCGGCTCCAGCACAGGCGCACATTACAACGGGTTAGGCGAGCGGCATCGCGATCCGGCAGCGCACCCCGTCTTTGCCCAGCTCGTACTCGGTCTGGGCCTGCAGCGCGTAGGCGAGCGCTTCCTCGATCAGCTCCTGGCCGAAGCCGCGTCGGGTCACCTTCTCCGGCTGCACGTCCACACCGCTCTCGATCCAGTTCAAGGCCAAGTGGCCGCCACCGCCCTCGTCTTGGGTCCGCTCCCAGGTGACCGAGAGCTGGCCCGTGTCGCTCTTCAGTGCTCCGTATTTGGCGGCGTTCGTGGTCAGCTCGTGCACTGCGAGGGCGAAGTTCTGCACCTGCTGAGAGGTCAGCAGCACCTTTGGACCGGCGGTGGTGATGTGGGTGGACTCGCCGTCGGCATGGGCGGCGAGTTCCGCATTCACGAGGGCGCCGACCTCGACGGTGTCGCTGCCGGATTGGCTGAGAAGGGCTTGAGCCCGGCTGAGCGCCTTCAGCCGCGTGGTGAAGCTCTCCACCGAACCGCCCTGCCCGACGGTGCGGTTGGCCAGCGAGGTGACCACGGCCAAGAGGTTACGCGAGCGGTGCTGCAGCTCCCTGACCAACACGCCCTGGCGCTCAGCCGCCGCCTTCTCCTCGGTGATGTCCCGGCCGACGCCGCCAATCCAACAGACTTCGCCCGTCGGATCGCGCATCGGGAAGTCGGTATCGCGCAGGTGGCGCACTGCGCCGTCGCAGGACCGCCGGATGCGGTACTCGAAGGAGGCATACTCGCCGGCGCACACGCGCTGGATGGTGTCGTGAACCCGCTCGCGATCCTCGGGCACGACCAGATCAAGCCAGCCCGTCAGGTTGTCGCCGCGTAGGGCCGTCTCGCGGTCTAGACCGTAGATCTGCTCGAAGGCCGGCGTGAGGTAGACCCACTGCAGGGTCTCGGCATCGCGGATCCAGAGCACGTTGGAGGATGCCTCGCCGAACTGCCGCAGTCGCTCCTCGCTCGCGCGTAGGGCTTGTTCGGCCTGTGTACGCTCCTCAGTCTCCTGGTGGCGGGAGATGATGATCGCTGCGGTCTGGGTTAGGGCGGCGGCCAGCTCGCGGTCGCGCGGCGTCGGTTCGCGCGGCTGCCTGAAGTACATGGCGAAGGTACCGACCCGCCGTCCCGAGGCCGCCTCGATGGGGAAGGACCAGCAGCCGCGGAAATCGAACTGCCGCGCCATCCAGAGCCATGGCTCCCATCGCGGCTCCTCCTGCACGTCGGCCGTGACGATGGGCTCTCCGCTCGCGACCGCCAGACCGCACGCCAGCGACTCGGGCGAGATCTCGAAGCCGTTCACACACCTCGCGTATGCGTCGGGCATCCCGACCACGTGCCGGAGCGTCTTGCCTTCGGCATCGGCGATGTAGAAGGCGCATCTACGCGTGCTCTCCGCCTGCTCGATGGCGGTGCGGATGAGGTAGGCCAGTGAGACTTCCAGCGGCGCACCGTCCATGGCGGCCTGGAACGCCTCCTTCTGCCCGGCAAGCCAAGCTTCGCTCCGGCGCAGCGCTCCTTCCGTCCGCTGAAGGGTGCTGAGCGCCTCTCGCAACTCAGGACCGCTCTTCGCTTCCTCGGCTTCGGTTGCATTGAGCAGGAGGCGGGCAAGCTCCGGGTGCCGCTCCATGCAGGCGAGCATGTCGGGCTCGTAGGCCAGCTCGGGATGGGTCTCGGTCCAGTAGTGAGCCGTGCGCACGAACGCGAGAAATGCAGCCAGCAACTCGAAATGTCTCTCGCCGACAGCTTTGCGCACAGCGTCTCGTGCACGGGCTGAGCGCTGCGCAACCAGGAAGATCACAGTCAATGCGACAAACAGATCGGCTTCGGCCTGGGTTTCAGGCGAGGGCAGATCGCCCGGCTGCGCGCGAGCCTCCAGGCGAACGAACGCCTGATCGAGCGCGACTGCGTCCGGCACCGGCCTGCGGAGCAGCGTCAGGGCCTGTTCGAGCGTATGCGGCGTGGCAGCTGGATCGCCGGCTGGCCGCCCATCACCCATGAGGAAGCCGACGTGGCGCACGATGCAGTAGCGCACCTCGCAGAAGCGGGAGAGGTGGACGAACAGGCGCTCCTTGAAGAGGGAGGGCAGCGGATTGTCGAGGTAGCCGGATTTGGCGAAGGCCCACAGCTCCTCGATCAGACCAGCGGCTGCGGGCGCGGAGCAGAAGAAGTTCGGCAGGACACCGAAGCGACCTGCAACCTCGTTGGCGAACCTGTCGGTCAGCTGACCTGTTTCATCCGAGCCCATGCGCGCCTCCTCAGCTTGGCTGATCCGGCGGAGCGGTCTCGACCGGGACTGCGGCGTTGCTTCCAGGATGCCCGAAACGCGGCGGATTTTCCCTGTCTCGTGTTAACCAGCGCGCGGCAGCTTCGGGCGTTCCAATTGGGCTTGTCCCAGTGGACTGTTCCAGAGCCGTTCCGCAGAGGTGGTCCCCGGCGTTTTGGAACGGGCTTACTCCGGAGCCTCAGAACCTACTGGAACGCTCGCGTGCTCCGGCCGAGCTATGCGCTGCCGTCATTTCGGTTTGGGTATGCCCGAAGCAGAATGGCCCCGCCTCAGGTGAGGGCCCCGAGGAAAATCAGGGTCGCCACAATCCCAAGTGCGGTTCGCACGGCATGCAGACGCGCCCACCTCTTGATGAGGCGCCGGCTCGACGGGGTTGCGTCGGCCGGGTTGGTCGCCATGAGCGCCTTTTCGTCGGCATGATGCCGAGCAGGGTGGGGCCAGTTGCTCAGGAGCACGATGGCGCGGACGAGGAAGGCTAAGCGGCCGCTTTGCAACCAAGCCGCGGCTCCGCAAAGGAACCCGATGATGGCCAGTGAGGCCTGCATCGCGAACCCGCGCTGGTAGCGGGCTACCACTGCGTGAGCAGGGCGCGATCATCGAGATTCAGTCGAGCAGGCTGTTCGGCAACATTGATGTAGGCGGCCGCGCCCGTGAACAGGGCAGCCACAACAAGCGCCAGCAGCCCGGCTATCCTGCGGTTCTCCGAACGGATGAGGCAGGATGCCAAGCTTCTGCCGACGGGCAAGGCGAAAGCTTCGTGCACCCGGCGCAGGTCTGCAAAGATATACCCTTCCGAGACAGCACGAGGCCCGCGCTGAACGCGCGATCGATGCCTTGGATCAGGAATGCCTCGCCTGTCGCCAAGCCAGGATTGCCCGCTGCCGCGTTTCGAAAGCCCGGCGCATGACCGTGCCCGGCTCGCCGCGCCCTTCTGGCAGGTAGCCATGCAGGAGCACGCCATCCGGGCCGAAGCGCCTCATGACCTCGGCGCGCCAGAGGCGGTCGGCACTCGCAAACGAGTGCTCGGTCTCGGTCAAGCGATCATAGTCCATGACGGCATCTCTGGCGGCACGCTGCTCTCTCGTCCATGGAAATAATGTGCCAGCTCCATCCTGGAGAACGCTCGGGTAGGCCCGTTCTTTCCGCTCGGGTCAGGGTAGATCGCCCCAGCACCACTCAACATGTCCAGAAAACGACGGGACACTGTTGGCGAATTCGAGATTGCCGCTTCGACCGCGGCTCGAGGGCGCCCCTGTAGGGCTGAGCTGCGAGCGCAGGCTGCCCAATCCCAGAGCGTGGCGGCAACCTTGGCAGGCCCCGAGACGAATTCGCCAACAGCATCCGACGGAAAACCTTCCACACGGATGCATCCTGCCCGGCGCCTCATCCCTCGCTCTAACGTGTCAGGAAAACCTGTTAGGAAATCAATTGTCCGGAAAGCGCTCGCGACCGGACATTCCCAACCCGCGCCGAGATGAGCTGCATCGGGTCACTCTGAGGCCTTCACTCGAGCCGCGCCGAACGTCCGCTTCCCCATACCTTCCGGCCCGAAGCGAACAGGCCGCTCTCGGCCAATCTCGGTCGTTCCGTTTAGTGCTCCCAAGCCCGAGGAAGACGGGCCGGGGACCCATCGGGCAGTATACCCTCTGGCCCTCGAATTCAATGCGGTGCCTGCGGCGGGAACGAGGATAAACTTACGCGCTTGCTCTGCACTCAACCGCCACTCACCTACTCAACGCCGACGTACCTCAGACCTACTGACGCCTACCCAGCCGCGAGCCTACCTACTACCGCCTAACGGGATCGATTTTGGCTGCAGCATACGCGTGAAGGGCCGGCGGCAGGCGCGAGTTGCTGCTGATTGTGCTCGGGGTTGAGCACAGAGAGTACTGGCTCGCCGCTGCGTGGGTGGGATTCACAAGCTCGGCTCGGTGCGGCAGGTTGAGGCGATGATCACGCCGCGACCCCCTGCGCTGCCGTGAGCATCGCAGCTCGCCCGCTTCGCGCGCATCAGCGCACCCTCGCCGCGCTCGTCACGGCCATCGCACGTGGGGAGGCGAACGAGGTCACGGACATCCTCGCCGCGGTCACGCCCGGCGGCGGCAAATCGCTGCTGCCCGTCATTGCGGCTGCTCGCCTGTTCGCGGCGGGGTGCGTCGACCGCGTCGTCTGGGTGGTGCCGCGTGATTCCTTGCGCCTCCAAGCCGAGGAAGCCTTCGCCGACCCGCTCTGGCGAGCAAGTCTCGATCACAGCTTGAGCGTACGTAGCGCCGAGAACGAGCCCGACCCGAGCCGGGGCTTGGCGGGCTACGTCACGACCTACCAGGCTGTGACGGCGGCACCCGCCCTGCACCTTGCAGAGCTACGCCGCCATCGCACGCTCTTGGTGGTGGACGAGGTGCACCACCTGCCAGTGCCAAACGGCTATTCCGCGTCGCACGATGCCGAAGGTGAGGAGGCTGCGGCCTGGAGCCGGGCCATGTTGCCGCTTCTCCAAAGCTCGGCACTGCGGCTGCTCCTGTCCGGCACGCTGGAGCGAGCAGACGGCCGCCGCATCCTCGGCCTGCCCTACGTTCCTGCGGCAGCCACACACACACCGCAGATCGACCTCGATGCGCCGGGATGGGCCGCCATCGGCTACTCGCGCGCACAGGCGCTGGCCGAGCGCAGCGTGTTGCCGGTAACCTTCGGGGCGCTGGACGGCGAAGCCAGCTGGCTGGAGGGCGGGCGCGCAGCCGGGCAGGCGCGGGTTGGTCCCCATCGGCTCGGCGGGAGCGTGCGCCTCACGACCCGTCCGGCGCTGTTCACGGCCCTGCGCACCGGCTTCGCGCGCGATCTCCTGCATGAAGCCTTCACGGCCACACGGCGGCTGCGCGCCCGCCGACGCAGCGAGCGGGGTTTAAACCCCGGCGAGGTCGCGCGTGGCCTCGGCAAGCTCCTGGTCGTCGCCCCGGATCAAGCCAACGCTCGGCGCTACCTCGCCATGGTGCAGGGCTGGATGCCGGCCGCTCAGGCCGAGCGCGATGCGCGGCTTGCGACTTCGTCGGAGCGCGATGCGCACGAGACGCTGGCTGCGTTCCGCCTGCGATCCGAGCCTGCCGTCCTGGTGACGGTGGCCATGGCCTACGAGGGCCTCGATGCGCCGGAAGTCGCTGTGGTGGCAGCCCTGACCCATATCCGCTCGCGTCCCTGGCTGGAGCAGATGATCGCCCGCGCCACGCGGGTCGATCCGCACGCCGGCTCGTATGCAGACCAGCAGGCGCTGGTGTTCCACCCGGATGATTCGTTGTTCGCCCGCTTCCGGGCCGAGTTGGAGAGCGAGCAGGGCTTGGCCGCGCGGCCCCGCACGACCAGGCGCATCTCGGCTGTGACGCCTGAGCGGATCGTCTGGTCCGATGAGAACCCGCGCGCGATCATCCCGCTGGAGAGCAACGCGCTTGGCCTGCGTTATGCCATGCTGCGCCCCAGGCCAGTCTCACAAGACCGGGCGGAGGCAATCACCGCACCCTGCGCCGTTCTGAGCTGCCTCAGCCCGGAGCAGGCTCCCTCATTGACCGAGCGGACGCTGCGCCAGCGCCTCACGGCGGCCATCGCAGCGCAGGTCATTGAGGACGAGGCGAACCTGCGCGCGCCGCGCAGCGGCAATCTCGCCCACCGCTACAATGCGGTGCTCAAGCGGGTGCCGGGCAAGGCACGCGGCGCGATGACACTGGCCGAGCTTGAGGCGGCGCTGAGCTGGCTGGAGCGCAACCGCCTGTGTGACCACCTGCATCTGCTCGATGGTGATGCCCGCTACGCCTGGTCTCATCGCAAGCGCCAGGGCGCGTGGCTGCCGATCCGGAGCCGTTCGCGCGCCTGAGGTGATCCCACTCTGACGGCCACATCCGAGCCTGGAATTCCGGCAGCCTTGGAAGACACGAAGGAATGTGCGCTGCGAGCCAGAGCAAGTCCCCTTGCCCATCCACAGCTCTCCACAGGCATATACATCAGCCTGCCTACGCCGCTTGAACCCGCGCGGGATCCGTGTGTTCTACATTTGTTCTCACGGAGCGCGGCCATGGAACGAATCGCATCGCACTGCCTCTCCGGCACGCACGGCGAGGCTGAAGCCATTGCAGCGACGTATCTGCGGCTGGCGGACGGCGATGCGCGCGTCGCGCTGGAGTTGGCCGTGGCGGACGCGCTGAACGACATCGACGCAGCCCAGCGCGAGTTCAACGCCGTCGCTCGGTGGGTGTCACGAGGCTATGCCCGGTGCGGTTTGTCCTGTTTCGGCCAGAGCGCGCCTGAACACAGCGTGGCTGCGGCAGCGCTTTAAGCCGCCAGCAGCCTGCGCGGAACGAGCGCCCGAAACACACAGCGCGGAGTTGCGCGTCGGCCCGTGTGCATCGACTCGGCCAATTATTGACTCGGCGGCCCTGCGGCTTTGCTCGTCTCATCCAGCGATATGCTTACTTTCCTTTTGCCGGATTATATGCATATAATCCTCTTTGATTCGGAGAGAGGCATGGTTGACGTGAATGAGAAGCAGCGGCTCCTGTCGGCAACGTGGCTCAACACGATCGCGTCCGGTGTGGTGTCTGCCGGAACGTGTGGGTCGTGCATCGCCTACAGCTTCGGAACCCGCCCCGGCATCAGCGGCCTGCAAGTTCTGGCGATCTCGGCAGTTGCGGTGTTGACGGGCGCTGTTCTGCACCTGCTCGCACGAGCACTCTTGAGCACGAGCAAGCATGACCGGTGAGCGCAATGTCCAGCGTTACCCTCTGAAATGGCAAGCATTTGCGATGAATTAGCTGATATCAGAAAAGCACGTCACCCGAATATGTAAATTCATATAAAGCATTCGGCGTAAAAATCCGATGCTCGACGCCGCGCAATAGCAGACTTGACCGTTTCACCCTCAGCTCATCGGCAGATTCGCGGTGGAGAAAGGTGCTGGGGACCCACAGGCAGGATATCCCCTGGCCCTTGCTTTCGAAGCAGTGCCCTTGGCGCGTGCGGATATAAACTCGCACGCGTGTTCTGCACCCAACCCAAACGCCAACATCCCTACTACATCCGCCTCAGAGCCGAACGCATCTGGTTCGCGTAACCGGTCAGTCAGCACCGAGTGGGCTTGTGGTTGAGTGCAGACGGGGCACATAGCTGGGAAGTGGCAGGAGAATTTCAGCGTCACCTCGCTCAGCCCACAGATGCGAGCCCGGCCTGCCGACGCCTACTCGCTCACGAACCTGTCCGTGTCGCCTCGTCAAGCCGATTCGATCACTCGCATGGGCGATAGGCGCTGCGGCCGGCGCTCTTCCGCTGATCATGCTCGGGGTTGAGCGCAGAGCATCATGTGCCTGGCTGACCAAGGCGGCCGCGCACTCCACGCTCAACCAACGCGCCCACATCACCGTACCACCGCTCCCGACCAGCCGACTTTGCCTTTCGAGGGGGGCGCGGCGGCAAGGGGCTCGGAGGTTGAGCGCAGATACTCCCCCACAATCGCGACGCTCACAGCACTCAGCAGTCGCTCATCAAGCGCAGCAGCCGCCCAACTGCCGACCGCGCTTCTGGCAGACGAGCGGAGGTCTGCAGAGCGTGGCGCCGCCACGACGCTGGACGCCAGCGAGACCACCGATTCCGGTTTAGCGCGGCGTCGCCCGGAAGCGCCCTGAACGGCCGCTTCGCGTCCGCGCCACAAGCTGACCTTCGCGGGGCTCGCCGCAAGGGGACGGTGTCATCCTTGAAGCAAACACTCCCAGACCGGGCGCTTGAGGCTGCCGGTCTACATAGCTCTGATCTACCAACGCTTTATGATCGTTCCGGGTTTTCAGCGTTTTGGCGCCGATGCCATCGTCCCGAGATAGGCTGATAGGATGAGCATAATGGGGACCGCAGCGAGAGCTGTCGCCGCTGCTGCCACTACCGCCCAGTTCGGTCCCACAACGTCACCCAAGCGGCCAAAGATTAACGGAGCTGCGAGCGCACTGCCCCCAAGCGTCCAGGTGTAGAACACCGCAAAGGCCGTCTCGACTTGGCCGCCCGGCGCGAGTTCCGGCACCGTGCCGTACAACACGGAGGACGTGCCATTCAGCATAACGCCCAGCAACGGCAACACGACCAGAACAGGCGCGAGCGGAAGGGCGATCACAGCCAGGATTGCTGCGGCTGTCCCTGTCTCGGTCAGAACCACCGTTCGCGTCACGCCGAGGCGCTCACCGAGCTGGCCGCAGACCGCCTTGCCGAGCGCACCGCCGAGGAAGACCAATGAGAGCGCGAACCCCACGGTGGTTAGCCCTGCACCCTTCTCCTGAAGCAGGAACGGCAGGTAGATCAGAAAGGCTGGGCGTGCGGCATTATCGAGGATGCCGATGGTGACCAGCAATCTGAAGCCGGCTCGACCAGTCTGGGTGCCGCTGGCAATCGGGGCCACCTGCAGCGCTTGGTCCTGCTTTTCCCTTCGTGATTTGCGATCACGCGGCAGCAGCCGACCGACAGCCAACGCTGCCACAACCCCCAAGCCGGCGATCACCCAGAGTGCCGAACGCCAGTCCGTCATCGTCAGCAGGAAGCCCACAAGGGGCGGCACGCTCGCCTTCCCGAGATCACCGGTGAAGTTGTAGGTGCCAAGCGGACCCCGGGCCGATTCCCCGTAAGTCCGAGCAATCACCGCCGAGGCTAGAGGGTGCTGCGTGCTGCTGCCAGCGCCGCCGAGCGTGAGAGCCGCACAAAGGCCGATCAAACCGCCCGACGCGCCCGCGAGCGCGTAGCCGCTCGCGCTGAGCAGCGTGCCATACACCAGCACGGTGCGCGCTCCGAGACGTTCGGCGAGATAGGTGGACGGCATCTGTAGAGCGGCTAGCGCGCCGTTGTAGAGGCTGCGCAATAGCGCCAATGCGGCGTAGCCGAGTGCAAACTCCGCCTGCCACACGGGCAGGAGCACGTAGAGCAGGTCGGTGTAGCCGTCATGTAGAGCGTGGTTTACGCCGACCGCCACTAAGGTGCGCTGCGGCTCATGAATCGGCGCATCTTCGAGGGTCGAGGTCGGGTCAGGGACGAGTGGCATGCTACTTTCGAGGTTGTTGCTGCCATAGGATTGCCTGCTCGTCCGGGACTGACAAACGCCTTATGCTGACGCTCGCGTGAGGAAATCTGACACGTGTTGCGCCGCCTGCCACCCCTGAACGCCTTGAAGGCCTTCGAGGCCGCGGGGCGTCACGCGAGCTTCACCCGGGCTGCGGCCGAGCTGCGCGTCACACACGGCGCGGTCAGCCGGCATATCCAGACGCTCGAAGCGTGGCTCGGCGTGCAGTTGTTCGAGCGACACAACCGGCGCGTGGTCCTAACGGAAGCGGGCAGCAGCTACCTTTCCGAGATCGGCGCGGCCCTCGACCGCATCGCGCTTGCAACAATGCGTCAAGTAGAACGTGGCCGGCCGCGCCTGTTGCGCGTGAACGCGCTGGCCACCTTCACCTTACGCTGGTTGATCCCGCGCCTTTCCGGCTTCCAGGTCGCCAATCCCACCATCGAGGTCCGGCTGACGACCTCGAACGTACCCTTGTCGAGCTTGGTCGAGCCGTTCGATGTCGCCATTCGCGGCGGCCCGGATGTGCGGCCGGGTCATATCGGGCAGCCCTTCCTGTCCGAGAAGCGCATCCCGGTCTGCAGCCCGACGCTGCTGCAGCGTCTTCCGCTTGAGGAGCCGAGGCAGCTTCGAAACCACACGCTGCTGCATGCGGCAACGCTTCCTCAGGTCTGGCCGCAATGGCTTCATGCGGCCGGGCTGCCGGATCTGGAGCCCCAGGCATCGGTCACGCTGGAGCACTTCTACCTCACTCTGCAGGCGGCGCTTGACGGCCTGGGCGTGGCGATGGGGCCGGAGCGGTTGATTGCCGAAGACGTTGCGGCCGGCAGATTGACTTGCCCCTTTGTGGGGCCGGCGCTGCCGGCGCGGAGCTACTACACGTACGTCCCGGAACTACGGGCGGAGGATCCGTCCGTACGAGCATTCTGCGATTGGCTGGTCGAGACCGCTCGGCATTAATCTCGCAGGGCAATGTGCGGCCGATTGATTGCAACGATCGCTCCGAAAGGGTCGACGCCTTCAACATCCTGGGGCGACGACAGCGGCGGATGAAGCGGCTGGGCGGTGGCGGCTCAGCGCGTCGCTTGTGGCACCGCGCGCTTGCGCTCCGCCATGGCCGCTGCCTTGCCGGCAGCCGCGTAGAGGTTCAGTCGCGAATACACGCCGAAGGCCGAGCCATCATCCAGGAAGCCGCCTCCGGGTCCCTGCGTTTCCGTCAGGATCGCGTTGGCCTCCTCTAGGCTCAGCGATGGGAATGCCGCCGTCAGGATGTAGCCCGCCTCAGGAGCGATCTGGCCGACATCCTCGACCTTATTCGCCGTTTGCGGATGCACGACCGGGAGGCCGTAGGTTTGCGTGGCGTTGTACAAAGCTTCGTTGGCGGCAGGGTCGCGGAACCGCCCGGTATCCGCGGCGGCGCAAGCCGCGACCGTGTCGCCACAGCCGTCCCGCAGGAAAGCGATGAGGTCGGCGCGGGCGGTCCTGAGAGCCTCCTGATAGTCGGTGACGGCCACAGCCTCGTTCGTGGAGCGGCTCATCTCGTTGATCACCGCCGGGTTCCTGCGGACCTGGCCCACATAGGCCGGATCGTTGGCGAGCAGGTGCGCGACCGCGTGCAGGGCCACCGCTCGACCACCCAGAACATCCATCGCGTAGTGCGCACCCACCACGATGCGGTTGTTGCCGTACTCAGCGGCGCGCGTGATCATCTGCTGATAACGCTCCGGCACCAGGATCGCGAGAACCAGGGCCTCGGTGTAGCCGTAGGTGGTGTGGCCACTCGGGTAAGAGGGGCTGTCGGTCAAGTCCTGGTTGGGTCCTCGCAGCCAGTCCAGGCTGTGGGAGCCACGGCCGAAGTAGTCGTCGCCGCGGTAGGCGAGCAGCTGCGGCAGAGTCTGGAACGGGCGCGAGTTGCCGTAGGCGTCGGCGCCCTGGCTGCCGGCCGGCTGCCCATACGCCTTGCCGAACACGTCGGCCACGCCGCGCTCCGCCAGGATGCCTGCCGCTTCTTCTGAGACCGGCGTCTTGCCGTTCTTGGTGGCGTTGGCGAAGAAGAACTTGCCGGCGTTCGAGTCCGACTTGGCGACGTTGTTGGTGTAGCCGAGCAGGTCGGCGACCGATGGCGCGACGTTGGTGAAGGTCTTGTAGTCTGCGTAACGAGCCTTGGCCTGGTAGAGGTCGCCGAGCTTGCTGCCGAGCCCATCGGCGAGTTCCGTCGCGTTCCCGTCGGTGATGAATGCGTCGCGCAACGCGAGTTGGCGCTGCTCGGCGAAGGGGAGCAGGTGCGGCTGCTTGGCGACGCCGGACTGGATGTCGCCCGTGACCTTGAGGTTAGCGTCGAGGGCGGCACGCCCCTCCTCGTTGGCGGTCAGAGCGGTCACGGGCGCCAGGCCGCGCAAGGCCGTCAGATTGGTTGCCGACTGCGCCACGGCTGGAAGGGGAGCCAGGATGCACAGGGCTGTTGCCCAGGACCTCAGCGTCTTCGGCATGGCGTTCCTCTCGGTACCCTGTTGCTGCCCCAGTCTTAGAGACCGTGGTCCAAGTACCATGTCCAGATCCCAGTCGCGTTCTGCAAGCAGGATTAAGCCGAAGTATCCGGCGCAGGTTCGATGTAAGGATCCGTGCGGCTCCCCCGAGTAGATTTGGCCAAGTGGCAAACGACCCGGTGCCGATCATTCACAGCGCCTCGCGGCTGCCCGCCACCTAACGCCAGATCACTGGCGCTTCGGCAATGGTTACCGAGAGCTTATCTGCCAGACCTGGACGAGAGAGCCTGAACGCTTGAGGCTCGATCCCTCACACCACATGCCGGGACCAAACCTCTAGCGCTCGCGCCAGAGGGCAGCAACCAACAAGACGTTGAGCAACGCCATCGCGGCGAGCAGGGCAAACGTCGATCCCGCTCCATGTTGGGCAAGGACATAGGCCCCCAGTGGAGGCGCGAGAGCCTGCGCCACGAGGCCTGGCCGAGCAAGGCGACCGATCAATGGAGCGTAACGGTCTGATCCAAATAGCGCCAACGGGACCGTCCCCCGCGCGATCGAATAGATCCCGTTGCCCGCGCCATAGAGGAGGATCGCAAGGGCGATCGGCAATAGACCGAGTGCAAGCGTCACTATGCCGAACGCCACTAGGCCCATGGCCGCTGAAAGCGTCCAGAGCGGGTGATAGCGGCCCTTGCCGGCCATCTCGACCACGCGGGCTCCCACCTGCGCCGGTCCGATCAGAGCGCCAAGAGCGACAGCCGAGGTGAGCGGCACGCCGCGTGTCTGCAGCAGCGTCAAGACATGAGCCGAGAACAAGCTCATCACCGCACCGCCGAGAACCAGCACGCCGGCCATCAGCAGGAATGCGCGGCGTTCACGGGCGTCGAGGCGTATGAGAGCCGTCCGTGTATTTCCGGCGAGAGGCGGCCTCGCTGGTGCCGGAGGCACCACTCCAAGGACCAATGGCAGCGACACGGCGAGCTGCAACCCGGCGTAGGTGAAGCACGCCCCTCGCCAGCCGACATGCTCGACGAGAAAGCTCGACAGTGGCCAGCTGACCGTGCTGGCGAAACCACCCCAGAGGGTCAAGCTGGTGATCGCCGGTCGGGCTTCTGCGCCGTAGAGACGGCCGAGCGTAGCGAAGGCTGGATCATACAGGCCGCAGCCCATGCCAATGCCGAGCAGCAGCCAGGCCGCCAGAAAGACCGGAAGCGATGGCGCGAGGCCAAGCACCAGGAGCCCGGCGGCCAGGACGACGGCCGAGAACGCCAGTACCGGCCGCCCGCCCTGACGGTCGATGATCCGGCCGACACTCGGCGACACCAAGCCGGCGATCAACAAGCCGACAGTCAGGCCACCGAACACCCAGGCGAGCGACCAACCAGTGTCTACCGTCACCGGAGCGGCTAAGACACCCAGAAGGTAGAATGACGATCCCCACGAGAGGATTTGCACGACACCAAGGGCCGAGATGACGGCTAGCCGGCTGTTCCCGCTCCCGCCTGGTTCAACGGGAGAGGGTTCGGTGCTCATTTGTTATCGGTCGCCTCAATGATGCTCTGCCGGTGCTCGCGCCACTGCGCCAGTGCTTGCTCCAGCATTCGCAGCAGGCTTTGCGCGACCTGCGTGTCACGACCTTCCCGCCTCAGACGCTCAATCCGTGCGATCTGCTCCGCGACACGGACCTCGCCTTCCGCGATATGCCGATCCCCGCCGAGGAGGTCGTCGCGCTCGTTTTGTGTGACGTTCATGGCCAAGGAAATCCGGTCCAGGAGACCTGCAGGTGGTGCGCGACACCATCAGGGATGAAGCATCCGATGCTGGCGTCGCGGCTGCTCTGGTTTTAGCCTCGTGGGCGCCGGTCAGTCGTCGTCGGCTTCGCGTTTCACGATCGCCAGGGAGTTCGGATCGAGCTTGAGGTCGAACTCTTTGCCGTTCGCGTCGATGGCATCATCGACCTCGATCATGCCGTGCTCCATCTCGATCTTCTTCCACTTCGTGAAGCCCTCCTTCTTCAGAACCTCCTCGACCTTGGTCTGCTGGTCAGGAGCGAGCTTCTGGTCGGCCATCGCGCTGGCACAGACAGCCAGCGGAAGGGCGAGAGCAAGGGCAATCGGGGTGAAGCGCATGTTTATTTCCTCCTAGTTGCCGCCCTGAGTGGCGGGTAAAGATGGTAGAAGCTCTGCGCTTCCTGAAGCTGACACGACAGTGTTGGGGCTGCTATCCATCAGCCGCATGTCGTTCGGTTTCATCTTCATGTGACGCACCAAGTTCCTGGACAATCCTCCGACAAGGTAGACCCTGCTCCTTTCGGTCGAAAGCTCCTTGATGGCCGCGAGTGCCTCCTCGGAAGTTTGCTTGACGATTGCATATGTCTGTCGTGGCTGATGTCGCTGCAGCGCCGTCACAAGAAATGCCCTATATCGCTCGGCTTTTGCCATCAGCTAACGTACTCAACTCCGAGTGCTTGCATATATCGATGTCAGCCCCGTTCCAGAAACAATGGGACGGAATCGTTTTGCGGTCGCGATTCACGCAGAGGCCGGCTCCGATCACTGCGAGTGACAAAGCCGTCACGCCTCTTTCGCATCATCTGCCGAAGAAGACCGCGCCCCTCCGTTGTCAGTCCCCAACACCAAATGGTTCGGCTCTCCTCCACCCGGCCGCGTGCTGCCAGGGAGCGCAGGGGCGCGACTTCGCCGCCTGAGGCGGGCAGGAAGCCGCCAGGACCCGCGCACCGCGTCAGCCTGATCCGCTGCTGAGGACTGAGGGTTCTTGCTCTCGTCATCATGACGCGGCCTGGCGAGAGATCCGGCTCGGCAGCAATTCGCCGCTCCGTTCCAGCATCGGGTAGGCCGCTGCAGCGACAAGGTGGGAGTTGATGAGCTTGATGTCGCGCAGCAGGTCGAGATGAAGCGCGCTGGTCTGGGCCGTCTCCAGGCGCCCGCCGCGTAGGCGCTCGAAATGCTGCGTCGTGGCCCTGGCCTCCGCATCCCGAAACGCCACCTTCTCGTCGGCCAGCAGCCGGGCCGTCCGCAGGTCGGTCGTGACGAACAGCGACGCGGCCGTCCGCAGGTTGGCGGCAAGCCGGTCGATCAGCGCAATCAGCTCCGCCTGCCCCTCCCGCGAGAAGCTCAGCCCGCGCTTCAGCTTCTTGGCGGCGTGCGGGAGCAGGTTGCGGTCGACGATGTCGCCGGCCTGCTCGAGGTTCATCGCGAAGGCCAGGATCTCGTTCAGGCGCCGGTGGTCGCTCTCGCCGAGTTCGTCAGGATCGAGCGAGGTGAGATAGGCCTTGATGGCCGTGTTCAGGTGGTCGAGCACGTCATCGCGACGGCGCGTCTCGGCGATGAGGCGCCGGTCGCCCTTCTCCAAGGCGTCCCGGGCTCCCTTGAGCATTTCGCCGAGCACGTCGGCCAGGCGCAGAGCCTCCCGGGCGGCAGCCCCCAAGGCGACGATGGGCGTCTCCTTTGCGGCCGGATCGAGATAGAGGGGCCGGGCCGGATCGGCCGGGTCGACGCGCTGCGGCAGCCAACGCCGAAGAAGGGCCGCGTAGGGCGTCAGCAGAGGGAAGAACACGGCCGCGAGCGTCAGGTTGAACAGAGTGTGGAAGTCGGCAACCGCCCGCGCGGTGTCGGCCTCGATGCGCATCATGACGGGGCCGACGACGGGAAGCGCCGCCAGAGCCAGCACGACGCCGATCACGCGCGTGAGGAAGTTGCCGAGCGGCAGGCGCTTGGCGGCCGGGTCGTCTCCGGACGGACCTTCGATGACCGGGTTGATCGCGGTGCCGAGATTCGCGCCGAGCACGAGGGCGAAGGCCGCGTCCGGCGCGATGACACCCTTGGCGGCCAGCGACATCACGAGGAGCACGACGGCGACGCTGGAATGGGCCGCCCAAGTGAGGGCTGCCGCGAGGCACACGTCGAGGAGCGGCGTGGTCGACACCGCCTTCAGCAACAGGCGCAGGTTCGGAGCATCCTCGTAGGCCGCCATCAGCTCGAGGAGCTGATGAAGGGCGAGCAGCATCAATCCGAGGCCGATGAACACCCGCCCGAGATCGTGGGCCCGCGTGCTGGAATCCCGCCGGAACAGCATCACCCCGAGCAGGATGAGCGCGGGTGACAGGGCCGCCACATCGAAGGAGAGGGCCTGGACGATGATGGTCGTGCCGACATTTGCGCCCAGCATGACCGCGAGCGCCGGCACCAGCTCGACCATGCCGCCGGCCGCGAAGCCTGCCGTCATCAGCCCGGTCGCGGTGCTGCTCTGGAGGATGGCCGTGACGCCGATCCCGGCGAGGAACGCCGAGACACGGTTGCGTAAGGCGCGGCCGAGGACGGCGCGCAGGTTGGCGCCGAACGCACGCTGGATGCCCGTCTGCACCATGTGCGTGCCCCACAGGAGCAGCGCGATGGCGCCCGCGAGATTGATCAGCGTGAACGATAAGCTCATCCTCGACGCCTTTCCTCGAGCAACGCTCGCGATGCCATCAGCAACAGACCCGAAGGCAACACGAGCGGCAACAGGACGCGCAGCGCCACCACCATACGGCACATCGTCTCACCGGACGTCGGCCGGATCAGTCGTCGACCTCTTCCTTGGTCACAGCGCCGCTGTGCGGGTCGACGTGGAACTCCAAGAGCTTTCCGTTCTTCGTGCCCTTGCCTTCCCAATCCCATCGTCGGCCTCCAGACCCGTGATGTTGGTGTAGCCGGCGGCGGTCAGCCTCTCGGTGACGGCGTCCTTGGAGATCCACCCCTTGCCGGGCACGTCGGCGAGCGCGGCGCCGGACGCGCCAGCGAGACCTGCGATGGCAAACAGAACCGTGGCGGAGATGCGCATAGCGTGTTCCTTTCGGCATCGCGTGAGCCGCATGTCTCGCATAGGCCGGCCACGGCAGGCTGACAGGCGATGTCAGCGTTTTGTCAGCCACGAGACGCTAGACTCGTCCTCCGATGCCGCGCCTGTCTCTCCTCATCACCGTTGCAGCAGCGATCCTCTCGGTCGTGCCCGACCTCTCGCACGGCAGCGAGCAGGAGCGTGCCCGGGAGGCCCTCGAACGCGGCGAGATCCGCCCCCTCGACCAAGTCCTGCGCGTCGCCCGGGAGAGGGTGCCGGGCGAAGTTGTTAAGGTCGAGTTGGAGCGCGAGGACGGCCGATGGGTCTATGAAATCAAGATCCTGACCGAATCGGGAAAGCGCCGGGAGGTCGAGATCGACGCGAACTCGCTCGAGGTGCTGGAGGTCGACTGACGATGCGGGTGCTGGTTGTCGAGGACGAGACACGGATCGCCGACGATGTCCGGTGCGGGCTGGAGCAGGCCGGCTACGTGGTGGACGTCGCCATGGACGGCGAAGCAGCTTGGTTTCAGGCGGATGTCGAGACCTATGATGCGCTCGTTCTCGATCTCGGCCTGCCGCGCCTCGACGGCATCAGCGTCCTCAAGCGGCTGCGTGCGACCGAGCGTGCGGTACCCGTGCTGATACTGACCGCGCGAGACGGCTGGCGCGAACGGGTCGAGGGGATCGACGCCGGTGCCGACGACTACCTTGCGAAGCCGTTCCGGATGGAGGAACCCCTGGCGCGCCTGCGGGCCATCCTCCGACGGAGCGCCGGCCACGCCTCGCCCGTCTTGCGGTTCGGCGCGGTCGAGCTGGACACTCGCAGCCGCGACGTCGCGGTGTTGGGCCGGCCAACGCCTCTGACGGTACTCGAGTATCGCCTGCTGTCCTATCTCCTGCATCGCCGCGGCCAGTTGGTCTCCCCGGGCGAATTGCTCGAGCATCTCTACGAGACCGGCACCGAGCGGGAGGCGAACGCCATCGAGGCGCTCGTCACGCGTCTACGCCGCAAGCTGGGGGTGCCCGTGATCCAAACGCGGCGCGGCCACGGCTACATCGTTCCGGCCGAGGAGCCGTGAGCCGCCGCTCGCTCCGGCTGAAGCTCAGCCTCGCGGCGGTGGGGCTCATTGCTCTGGCTCTCCTTCTCGGCGGAGCAGGCTTGGTGCTGATCTTCGATAAGGTCCTCGACACGCGGACTGCCGACGAGCTTAACCATACGGCCAAGCTCCTGGCTGGGCAGGTTGGCTTCTCGGCCGACGGAACTCTGATCCTCGGCGTAACTCCAGCCGATCCGCGGTTTGGTGCGCCGTATGGCGGGCTCTACTGGCAGGTCGAGACGGCCGGAGGACAAAGCCTGCGCTCACGTTCCCTGTGGGACAGGGTTCTCATCCTGCCGGAGCGGCCCGTCACTGCGCTGGCGCACCATCAGGTCACCGATGTGCCGAGCCCCGCCAGCGGCCAAGCGATCGCCGTCGTGCGCACGGTCCAGATCTCGGATCCGAAGCCCGAGCCAGAACTCGTGATCGTCGTTGCGATGGACCGCGGTGGCCTCGTCGCGAGCCGGTCGACCTTCCTGAGGCTACTGGTCCCATCGCTGATCGCCCTCGGACTAATCCTCGCCTGTGCGATGGTGGCCTTCGTCCACCTCGCTCTTCGTCCGTTCCGGGCCCTGCACGCCGCCATGTGCGCCATTCACGAGGGAAGTCGGCCCCGGCTTCCCGATCACTTTCCCGATGAGGTGCAGCCTTTAGTCGACGACTTAAATCATTTGCTTGGCGTGCAGGAGACGGCGCTGCAGCGCGCCCGCGCTCAGGCTGCCGACATGGCGCACGGCCTCAAGACGCCCCTAGAGCCGGTCCCGCGCCGCTTGAGACGGGTTAGCGGGTAGTGCGTTGACGGATGAAGGAGCTTGCTCATGCCTTCACCTCTGTCTGTGGACCTGCGCG
>NZ_JBAWTG010000073.1:0-24568 GCF_037106235.1 Methylobacterium nigriterrae
GCCGTAGCCCGCGTTGAAGCCGGCGTAGAAGCCCGTCCAGGTGAAGACCGGAACCGGCGTGAACACCGGCGGCGGCGCCGCACGGCGCGGAAGATCGGCGGCGAAAGCGGAACCGGCGAGCGCGATCCCGGCGAGGGCGGTGGCGCCCCGTAGGATGGATTTCATGGTCTGGTCCTCTGTCCTGGCACCGTCGTTCCCTGTCGGAATTCGTACGGCGCGGGTTCCCCGTATCTAAGTCAGCGGTTCCAGGGATGCTGTTGCCGGGCGACCACGCCGACCGCTGCGAAGGCGGCCCCTTTGTGGCGATGTGCGCCTCATTGTTCCTTGGCACCTTGCTCCTGAAACGCGGCCGAACGGCCAAGGTTCAGCCACGGCCACGCTTTTCCGGGACGGGAGGCTTGACAAATTGTCGCACCCCTCGCCGCGAAATGTGGCGGCTCACGGGGTCAGGGCGATGGCCGAGATCAGCCGCCCATAGTCGTTTTCGCCCCGATGCGTGGTGCGGCGATAGCTGTAGAAGCGCTCGGGATCGGCGTAGGTGCAGAGATTGACCGCGGCCGCCTCGCCGATCCCGGCCTCCTCCAGACGCGACAGGATGAAGCCCGGCAGGTCGAACTGGGCATGGCCCGGCCGCTCCCCGTCCGCGAAGAAGCGCGCGCTTCCGGGCGCCTCCGCGCGAAACCTCTCCATCAGGTCGGCCCCGACCTCGTAGGCGCCCTGCGCGATGGTCGGCCCGAGCACCGCCACGATACGGGTTCGCTCGGCGCCGAGACGCTCCATCGCCGCGACGGTCGCCTCGATCACGCCGGCGAGCGCGCCCTTCCAGCCCGCATGCGCGGCGCCGACCACGCGGTTGTCCGGGTCGGCGAAGAGGATCGGCCCGCAATCGGCCGTGGCGATGCCGAGGGCGAGGCCCGGCACGCGCGTCACCATCGCGTCGGCCCTCGGGCGCTCGGACAGGGCGAAGGGCGCCTCGACCTCGACCACCGCGGCCGAGTGGACCTGATAGAGGCTGACGAGGTTCTGCGGGGCGAGGCCGAGCTGGGCGCACATGAGTGCCCGGTTCCGGGCGACCCGAGCAGGGTCGTCGTTCGAGCCTATCCCGCCGTTGAGCGAGGCGTAGAGCCCTTCCGAGACGCCGCCCTGCCGCGTGAAGAAGGCGTGGCGGACGTAGGAATGCGAGCTGAGCTCGGGCGCTTCGAGGAACATGGCGATCTCGGGCTGCGGGAATCGGGCCCGGTTCGATAGCCCAGCTCGGGCCCCGAGACGATGGGTACGGATCCCGCCGCGGCGCTCACGGGACGGGC
The DNA here is from genome assembly GCF_037106235.1 of Methylobacterium nigriterrae. Lineage (NCBI taxonomy): Bacteria > Pseudomonadati > Pseudomonadota > Alphaproteobacteria > Hyphomicrobiales > Methylobacteriaceae > Methylobacterium > Methylobacterium nigriterrae. The sequence continues at coordinate 1,308 of NZ_JBAWTG010000073.1, forward strand.
GGAAAGGGATGTGCATGCGCCCCGGCCCTTACGCGCGCGTCATGGCTCCGGGGATGCCGCGGGACTACAATCGCGGGTGGAACCGGGGCGGCAGGCGCGCATTGAGGTTTCCGCTTCGGCGCTGGCCCGGCGCCATACCAGTCGAGGAAGGACGATGGCTCAGAAGATTCAGCCCGACCGCCCCATCTGGCCCTCCGTGCCGGATCCCGGGCTCGACGCCGCCCGCGGCGGCCTCAAGGGCGACGCGCATCTCGGCCGCGAGGGGGCGCCGGCCTCGGACGCGCTTCCGATCGAGCCGCGGGCGCAGCGCGTGCCGAGGACCGGCGCCGAGGGCCTCGGCCCGCTCACGCGCTGAGCGCGACACAGGAGAGGCCCGACCGCCGGTCGGGCCCCGCTCCGCGCCTCTAGAATCCCGGCAACGGTGCGAGCCCGGGCGCGCTCACCGCCATCGCCTTGAACAGGCGGCCCATGCCGCGCCGGCCCGGATCCGTGAGCCGCGCGACGGCGGCGTCGATCGCCGCAGCCTGCGCCGGGCTCGCCCGCAGCTTCAGGCGCTCCGCGCGGGCCGTCAGCCCGAGGGTGAGGAGGAAGTCGCGCTGATCGACGGGCCCGTGCACCCGCCCCCCCTCGGCCGAGGCGGCCAGGCCGAGGCCCGCGAAATCCACGTGCGCCGTCAGGTCGGCCTCCCCGGGCGCCGCCAGGGGATCCGCGTAACGGTGGCCGGCAACCGCCTGGAGGGTGTCGCCGAAGCCCGGCCGGACATGGCCGTAATCGATGATCAGCAGGGCGCCGCCTTCGTCGCGCAGACGCCGCGCGAGCCCGCGCACGAGGTCGAGGGCGGGCCCCGGCACCGCCAGGATCACACCGTCCGGACCTTCCTGGGTGATCGCCCGTTCCGGCTCCGGCGCGAGACCGAAGGCAAGGCGGCCATCCGGCGCGAGGCCGACCGATCGCTCGAACCACGCCCTGGCCCGGCGCTCGAACTGGCGCACCGGCAGGGCGTCGAAGAACTCGTTGGCGATGACGATTGCCGGCCCGGCGGGCAGGCTGTCGAGGCTCTCGTGCCAGCGGGGAGAGGCTCCCGCGAGCGCCGCCGCCTGCGCGGCCCGCAGGACCGGGCTCGTCTCGACGAGGTGCAGGTCGAAGGCGATGCCCGGGGCCGCCGCGCGCAGGGCCCGCAGGGCATCGGCCATCAGGGTGCCGCGTCCAGGCCCGAGCTCGGCCAGGATCGGGCGCGCGGGCGCGCCCATCTGAGCGTGCACCGCGGCCGCCCAGAGGCCGATCAGCTCGCCGAACATCTGGCTGATCTCGGGTGCCGTGGTGAAATCGCCGCGCGCGCCGAGCGGGTCGCGGGTCCGATAGTAGCCGTGCACCGGATGGCCGAGGCAGAGGGCCATGTAGCGGTCGAGGCCGATCGGCCCCGTCTCGCGGATCAGGCCCGCGATCTCGGCGAGGAGCGGCGCGTCGCTCACGCCTTCACCGCGGCGTCCGGACTGTCCTCCACGGGCCGGCGCGGGCGGGTGTGGCCGCGGGCCGCCAGCACGATGTAGGCGAGGCCGACGAGCGCCATCGGCAGGCAGAGCAGCATCCCCATGGTGACGCCGCCGCCGAGCGGCCCAAGATCGGTGCCGAACAGGTAGCCGAGCTGCCGGTCGGGCTCGCGAAAGAATTCGCAGACCGTACGGGCGAGCGCGTATCCCAGCACGAAGATGCCGCCGAGGAGCCCGGGCCTGCGGAAGCCGAACCGGCGCACCGCGAGCGCCATCACGACGAACAGGAGCAGTCCCTCGGTCGCGGCCTCGTAGAGCTGGCTCGGGTGGCGGGGCAGGGGGCCGCCCGTGGGGAAGACGATCGCGTAGGGAAAGTCCGGCGCGACGCGGCCCCACAGCTCGCCGTTCACGAAATTCGCGAGGCGCCCGAAGAACAGGCCGATCGGCACCACCACGGCGGCGAGGTCGAGCAGCGTGTAGCCGTTGAGCTTTCGCGCTCGCGCGAACAGCAGCATGGCCAGGATCGCCCCGAGAAATCCGCCGTGGAAGGACATGCCGCCATTGCGGATCGCGAAGATCTCGATCGGGTCGTCCAGATACATCGGCAGGTTGTAGAACAGCACGTAGCCGATACGTCCTCCCATCACGACGCCGAGCGCCACCCAGACGACGAGGTCGTCGAGGTCGCCGAGCGTCGGGCGCCGCACCACGCCCCAGAGGCCGTCGGCCATGACCAGGCGGCGCGCGTAGAACCAGCCGCCCACGAGCCCGGTGATGTAGGCGAGCGCGTACCACTTGACGGTGATCGGCCCGATCGCGACCGCCACGGGGTCGATGGCCGGGAAGGGCAGGGCGAGGAGCGGCGGCATCCGGGGTCCTCCGGGGTTCGGGCGGGGCATTGGACGCGCCGGCCCCGGGGCGTCAAGCCTCGCGGATGCAGGCCCCCTTGCGCGCTTTCGTCCGGGCCGCGCGGCGGAACTGCCGCGCGGAGGCGGCATTTCACCCCGGCGATCGAACCGCGACAAGGATTCCTCGATGCCGCATGGCCGCCCCTTCCTGGCCCTCGCCCTCTCGCTCGCCGCCGGGCCGGCCCTCGCCCAGGCGCTGCGGCATCCGGGCACGGCCACGATCGAGGCGCACGTGGTCAAGGCCGCGCCCCTCGAGGCGACGGAGGCGCGCATCTCGGGCCTGACGCTGCCGGCGGGCTTTCGCATCGAGAAGTTCGCCGAGGGGCTCGGCGCGCCCCGCGTCATCGTGGTGGCGCCGGACGGCGCCCTCTACGTCAGCGACCGGGATGCGGGCACGGTCACGCGCGTCGACCCCGCGAAGCCTTCCGAGCATCAGGTCGTGCTGCGCAAGAGGGACGTGCACGGCCTCGCCCTGCACGAGGGCCGGCTGTTCTACGTCACCGTGAAATCGATCTACGCGGCGCCGCTCCTGAAGGAGGGAGCGATCGGGCCCGAGACTGAGATCGTCTCCGACCTGCCGGATGCCGGCCAGCACCCGAACCGCACCATCGCGTTCGGGCCGGACGGGCTGCTCTACGCGAGCCTCGGCTCCACCTGCAACGAGTGCGAGGAGCGCAACCCCGAGAACGCCACGATGGTGCGGATGAAGCCCGACGGGAGCGGCCGCGAGATCGTCGCCTCGGGCCTGCGCAACACGATCGGCTTCGACTGGCAGCCGCAGACCAGGGCCCTCTATGGCTGGGACGACGGCGTCGACTGGCTCGGCGACGACGAGCAGCCGGAGGAGCTCAACCGGATCGAGGCGGGCAAGAAGTACGGCTGGCCCTACATCTTCGGGCCCGGCATGAAGAACCTCTACCGGGAGCCGCCGAAGGAGAGCCTCGCCGATTGGGACAGGGCGAGCGAGCGGCCGCTCCTGACCTGGACGTCGCATGCCTCCTCGATGCAGATGGTCTTCTACGGCGGCGACCAGTTCCCGAAGGATTACCGGGGCGACGCCTTCGTCACAATGCACGGCTCGTGGAACCGCGAGCCCCCGAGCGGCTACGAGGTGCTGCGGGTGCGATTCGAGAACGGCGAGCCGAAATCGATCGAGCCCTTCGTCACGGGCTTCCTGAGCAAGGGCGGCCCGAGCGGCTGGTCCCGTTTCGCCCGGCCCTTCGGCCTCGCGGTGGCGAAGGACGGCAGCCTCTATCTCGGCGACGACCAGCACGGCATCATCTACCGCATCAGCTATCGCGGGTGAGGAGGCAGCGACCAGCGGCCGTCCTCGAACGTGTCCCCGCGGACGGGAGCGCGACGCACGCGATCCGATCGCCGTCCCGGCGCCCTACTGCGTCCGGCGGCCGAACGAGACCGCGTAGGCCTGGACGCGGGCGTCGATGAGGGGATCGTCCGAGACCTCGATGCCGTCGGTGAGGGCGTTCGGCAGGAACAGGAGTGCCTTCTCGGCGCTCGCGCTGTCGGGAACGGCCTTCGTGACCGTGAGGGTGCCGAGATCGACCGTCCTGCGGTCCTCGGGCCAGGGCTTCGTCGCGTCGTTCGTCGGGTCGCCGGGCTCGGCGAGCTGCGCCAGCACCCTGAACCCCACCGGTTCCTTGGCGAGGCGGGGGCCGATCTCGTCCATCAGGTAGTTCGGCGCCTGCTTGGCCGCCTCCTCGGCCGAGAGGATCTCCTCGCCGGCCACCGGCACGAAGCGGAACCGGAACGGCTGGCGCTTGCCGTCCTTGTCGACGAGGATGAAGGCGTTGACGCCGTGGTAGGTCTGGCGGGCGAAGCTCGACGGCGTCTTCGCGGTCGCGCCCGCGGTGGCGGCGGCCGGATGGGCGGCGACGAAGCGCTCGAGCGCCGTCGGATGCGCGGCATCCGGACCACTCTCGGAGACTGCCTTCAGGAGGTCCCGGAACTCCTCGCCGGTGGCGACCGGGAAGAACCTGAGGGCGTTCACGACGACGTCCATCTCGGAACCGTCGTTGAGCTTGAACTTCAGCGCCATGCCGTGCGGGTTGGCGTTGGGCTTGCCGTCGGGGATCGTCGGGACGCCGGTCGCGTCCGAGAACCGGACGGTCACGGGCACGGGCGGTCCCTGGAAGAGCGAGGCCTTGCTGATCCGGGCGGCCTCGGGCGAGGGCGTGAAGCTGCCCTCGGCCACCACGCCCTTGGCGTGATTCGCGCGGAAGCCCGGATGCTTGCCGAACAGCACGTTCATCACGTCGACGGTCTGCTCGGCGGTGGTCGCGCCATCCTCGGCCATCGCCGGCGAGGCAGCCGCCAGGGCAAGCGCGCCGGCGGCCGCGAAGCCGCGCAGGATCCTCAGGTTCCGCATGCCAATCCCCCGTGAGCCCAGCCGGAGCGCCTCGCAGGGGACGCTGGTTCGGCGGCGCAAAGACTCTGGTGCAGGTGCGAACACCTTGCAATGGATCGGGACCGCGAAATCCCGTTCTGTCCTCAGCCGGACGCGCGCACCAGCAGCAAGCCGTGGCCGTCCGGCCCCTGCGCGTAGGCGACGCTGCCATCCTGCGACAGGCCGGCGGGGTAGCCGGCCTGCCGGACGGCCCGCGCCTGCCCGGGCACGTCGGCGCTCGCGAAGACGAAGCGGGTGGTCGACCGGTCGCGCGGGCCGAAGGCGGCCGCGCCGCGGCGGGCGGCGGGCCTGCGGTAATGCAGCAGTTCCACGTGCGGGGTGGCGTGGATCGGCACCAGCCCGAGCACGTCGACTTCCGGATCGGGCAGGCCGTCGAGCCGCCCCTGTTCCGGCCCGCGGTTGAGGCCGCGGCTGCCGACGTGGAGGCCGAGCACGCCGACGTAGAAGGCGAGCGCCGCATCGAGATCCGTCACGGTGATGGCCGAGTGATCGATGCCGAGGAACAGGCCCGGCGCGTCGCGCCAACGCAGCGCTGCCGGGCCGTCGGGGAAGTGGATCAGCTCGACCGGATGCCCGTCCGGATCGCGGAACTTGAAGGCGGTGACGCCCCCCGAGGCGGGCGGCAGGGTCTGGGCACCGCCCCGGCTGATCGCGGCGGGGTCGACGGCCGCGAGCCGCCGCATCGCCGCGCCCATGTCCCGCACGGGGATGGCGATGTGCTGGAAGATCGGGTCGGTGGCGGCGCGGGGTTCCGGGTAGGGCAGGCCCGGCGGATCGAAGGCCAGAAACGCGACCCTCTGCCCGCCCACCCGCATCCAGAGCCGTCGCCCCTGCGCCTCGGCAAGACCCATCGCCTGGCCCATCGCCTGGCCCATCGCGGCCGGAAGCGGCTCCGGCGGCGCGGCGCGCTCGAAACCGAGACCGTCGCGGTAGAACGCCTCGGTCCGGTCGAGATCCGCCACCGTGCGGCTGATGGCAACGAGAGACCGAACACCACTCATAGGAGCCGCGCCCCCCGCCGGTTCACGTAGATCGCGTAGAGAGTGTGGGAGGCGCAGAGGAACAGGCGGCTCAGGCTGCGCCCGCCGAAGGCGAGATTCGAGACGGTCGCGGGCACCAGGATCTTGCCGATCAGCGCGCCCGACGGATCGATGCAGTGCACGCCGTCGCCCGCGCTCGACCAGACATGGCCTTCCTCATCGCAGCGGAAGCCGTCGGCGTAGCCGGGCTCGACCTTGTGGAACACGCGGCCGTTGCGCAGGCCCTCGTCGTCCACCTCGAAGACCCGGATGTGCTGCAGGGGATCAGCGGAGAATTGCAGGCCGCTCTCGCTGACATACAGGCGCGATTCGTCGGGCGAGAAGCAGAGCCCGTTCGGCCCCTGGAAATCGTCGGCCACGCAGGTCAGCACGCCGTCGCGCGGGTCGAGCCTGTAGACGGAGGCCGGCAGCTCGGATTCCTGCTTGCCGCCCTCGTAATCGGTCTGGATGCCGTAGGGGGGATCGGTGAACCAGATCGTCCCGTCGGACCGGCAGACGACGTCGTTCGGCGAGTTCAGGCGCCGGCCCCGGTAGCTGTCGGCCAGCCGCGTGACGCGGCCGTCGAGCTCGGTCCGGGTGATGCAGCGGCCGCGATGCGAGCACGAGATCAGCCGTCCCGCCCTGTCGCGGGCATGGCCGTTCTCGAACTGCGCGGGCGCGCGGTAGACGCTGAGCCCGCCGGACTCGCTCCAGCGCATGACGCGGTCGTTCGGGAGGTCGCTGAACAGCAATTCGTCCCGGTCCGCGAACCAGACCGGCCCCTCGCACCAGCGGAAGCCGTCGGCGAGCTTCTCCAGCGGCGCGTTCGGCAGCACGAACGCCCTGAAGCGCGGATCGCAGATCTCGAACCCGTCCATGCCCGCGATCCTACTTGAAGCGGCCGGGCTGGTTAATCGTCGGCGCCACGTCGAGACCCGTCACGATCATGGTGCAGGGCTCGTTCCCGACCGTGCCGGAGAGATGGCCCTTCCGGCCGTCGCGCGGCCTGGTGTTCTGGTCCTCGCCCATCATCACCTCGCCCGGCCCCATCTCAACTCTGTGGCCGTCCATGGTCTCGACGAACCAGCGCCCGCTCAGGATCGTGATCCATTGCGGCTTCGGGTTCTCGTGCCACTGTCCGACCCAGCCGACGGGCAGCACCGTGAAGGTGACGCCGGCCTGGGACGGAGCCAGGCGGTCGTTCCATTGCGGCTCCGTCTGCGGATCGATGCCCTTGAGCTCGAACTCCGTCAGGGCAAAGCGCTCCTGCCGGCTGATCCCGTCCGCATCCGTGTAGACGTGCCAGTAAGGGATACTCGGCCTGTGGCCGGCCTTGTCGTCTGCCATCGGGCATTCTCCTCGGAGCGTTCGGACCTTGGGCGCGGCCCGCGGGCCGCTGGACGGGCGATGCGCGGGTCACCTGCGCGGCGGGCGCGCAGCCGCCGAGCGTTACGGGGAGCAAGCCGCCGACGAGGCGGAAACTCGTCCGGCGGTCCCGGACATCGGCAGTGCCCTCGCCTGATTCGTGTCGTCGGCGGGTGAACGCCCACGCTTGCACCGGGTTGCCAGCGCCCACGGGCATGCGTGCGATGCGGGACGGAGCCGAACCGCACGCCGGGCCCTGCGATCGCCGCACCGCGGAACGCGGCCGCCACGCTCACGTTGGCGGCTCGACACGCTCAAGCCCGGAGCCGGCCATGTCCCAGGATCATTACGACGTGATCATCGTCGGCAGCGGCCCCGGCGGCGGCTCGGTGTTCCAGCGCCTCGCCCGCACCGGCAAGCGGATCCTGCTCCTGGAGCGCGGCGACTACCTGCCGCGCAGCCAGGACAACTGGAACGCCAGGACGGTCTTCGTCGACGGCGCCTACCAGGCCCGAGAGACGTGGTACGGCGGAGACGGCCGCAGCTTCAGCCCGGCGCTGCACTACTACGTGGGCGGCAATTCCAAGGTCTACGGGGCGGCGCTCCTGCGCCTGCGCGAGCGCGATTTCGACGCGGTCCGCCATGTCGACGGGATCTCGCCGGCCTGGCCGGTCCCGTACGCCGAGTTCGAGCCCTATTACCGCGAGGCCGAGTCGCTCTTCAGCGTCCACGGCAACCGGGGCGAGGACCCGAACGAGCCGTGGGCGAGCGGCCCCTACGACCATCCGGGCGTCGCCCATGAGCCGCGCATCCAGAAGCTCTCGGACGATTGGGAGAAGGTGGGTCTGCGCCCCTTCCACCTCCCGCTCGGCATCCGGCTCGACGAGCGCGACGGCAGGCCGACGCCGACCAGCATCTGCATCCGCTGCGACGCCTTCGACGGCTTCCCCTGCCTCCTGAACGGCAAGGCCGATGCGCAGGTGATGACCATAGACCCGACGCTCGCCCGGCACGACAACGTCACGCTGCTGGTGAACGCCTACGTGTCGCGCCTCGAGACCGACGCGTCGGGCCGGACGGTCACGGGCGTCCGCGTCACCCGCGAGGGCCACGACGAGCGCTATTCGGCCGACATCGTGGTGGTGGCCTGCGGGGCGCTGTCCTCCGCCCTCCTGCTCCTGCGCTCGGCGAACGAGGCCCATCCGAACGGGCTCGCCAACGGTTCGGACCAGGTCGGCCGCAACTACATGCGCCACAACATGTCCGTGCTGATGGCACTCTCGAAGGAGGTCAACGACACGATCTTCCAGAAGACGCTCGCGGTCTCGGACTTCTACTTCGAGTCGAAGGACTGGGAATACCCGATGGGCCTGATCCAGATGTGCGCCAAGACGCACCCCGACCAGATCCGGGGTGAGGAATTCCCCAGATGGACCGGCTTCCTGCCGGACGCGCCTTTCGACATGGTGGCACGCCATGCGATGGATTTCTGGCTGCAGAGCGAGGACCTGCCGCATCCCGACAACCGCGTCAGCATCGACCGCGAGGGACGCACCATCCTGGATATCCGCCAGACCAACCGGGAGGCCCACGACCGCCTGCGCGCGAAGCTCTCCGACCTGCTGCGGCCGGGCGGCGCCTACACCTACCTGTTCGAGCGCTCGCTCTACCTCGGCAAGAACATCCCGATCAGCGGCACCGCGCATCAGGCCGGGACGCTGCGCTTCGGCACCGACCCACGGTCGTCGGTGCTCGACCTGACTTGCAAGGCGCACGAGCTCGACAACCTCTACGTCACGGATGCGAGCTTCTTCCCGTCGATCGGCGCCGTGAACCCGACGCTGACGATCATCGCCAACGCCCTGCGGGTGGCCGACCGCCTCGCCGAGCGGCTGGGCTGACCCCTCAGCCGGCCCGGCGCGGCATCCGGAAGGGCAGCATCAGGCGCACCAGCGGGTTGCGGAAGCGGGTCAGCGACAGGCTCTCGTGCACCGCCTGTACCGGCTCTCCGCCGAGCGTGGAGGCGAGGAGCGAGCGCGCGTAGAACGGCGTGTCCTCGAAGGTGCGCAGCACCCGCGCCGCGCCGTCGTCGCTGCGGGTCGAGCGCGGGATCCGCCAGAGGCCCGTGGCCGGCAGCAGGGCGGCGAGCGGCGGCCTGATGTCCCGGCGCGTCCCGTGCCGGTCGAAGCGCAGCGACAGATTCTGGCCCGAGCCGTCCCGGCGGCGCACGTCGTAGAGGATCGCCGCGCCGTCGCCGAGATCCGCACGGCACCAGGTCCAGCTCGCGAAGGCCTCCTCGAGCGCGGTATCGCCGTGGTTGGTGTCGAGATAGGCGGTGCCCGACCAGCGCAGGCTCGGCTCCTCAAGCTCCACCTCAACGGGCGAGGAGGGCGCCATCGGCCACCAGCGGTGCGCGCCGATGGCATCGAGGGTGAAGGAGCCGTCCGTGATCCCGGGCGGGTGCAGCCGCACCGTGCCGCGCACGCGCGCCGGGAGCGGCGCGCCGACCTCGTCGATCCGGATCGTGAGGCTGGTTCCGTCCCATTCCATCGCGCTCGGGCCGATCCGGATGGCGGCCGCGTACCGGGAGAGCGCGGCGCGGCCGCGCTCGGTCATGCAGAAGCGGCCCGGACGCCCGTACAGGACCACGTTCATGGCGCAATGGTCGAACGGGTCGCGGTCGAGGTCCCAGGCATAGTAGGGGGAGAACACGCTGCCGATGAACGCGATGATGGTCAGGCCCTGGCTGCCGTCCCGGCTCAGCGCATCGACGTACCACCAGGCATAGCCGCCGCGGCCGACGGGCGTGTCGAAGCGGGGCCCCGGCCGAGATCCGCCAGGAGGCAGTCCGCCGCGATCCGGCCCGATTGCGCCGCCATCGGCACGCCCGGGCCCGGATGCACGCTGCCGCCCGCCAAGTAGAGCCCCGGCAGGCGCGTCCGCGCGCCCGGCCGCTTGAACGTCGCCGTCCAGCCGTGCGAGGCCCGCCCGTAGAGGGCGCCCCCCGTCGCCGGGAACAGGGCCTCGAATCCGGCGGGCGTCGTCGTCACCGCGCCGGGCTCCGCGGCCAGGCTCAGGCCGCAGGCGGCGAGCCGGTCCCGCATGTTCGTCTCGCATGTGTCGATCTCCTCGCGGCTGAGGGGACGCTCGCCCCTGGCGGGCGCGTTGACGAGGCAGAGCAGGCGCTCCGGACCCTCGCGGCGGGCCCCGGAATCGGCCCTGTCCTGGGCACAGACGTAGACGGTGGGATCCGGAGGCAGCTGCCCGTCCCGGATCGCCTCGAACTCGGCCCGGTAGTCGCCCGAGAAGAACACGCTGTGATGCGCGAGCGGGAAGCCGGCGGCGCGGGCGGCGAGACAGAACGTCACCGCCGAGAGCGAGCGCTCGGCCGGCGGCACGGGCTCGGCAGCGCGCCTCGCCTCCTGCCCGAACAGGCCGGCGGCGAGGGCGGAGATGTCGGCATTGAGCACGACGGCGTCGGCCGGGATGCGCTCGCCGCTCGCGGTCTCGACGCCCGCGACGCGCCCGCCCGCGACCACGATGCGGCGCGCCTCTGTGCCGTAGAGCACCTGCGCGCCGCGCTCGGCCGCGAGCGCCGCCACCGCCTCGGCGAGCCCGCTCAGGCCGCCCGCGATCGACCAGACGCCCGCCTGCTCCACATGCGCGACGAGCATCAGGGTCGCGGGCGCCTCGAAGGGCGAGGAGCCGCAATAGGTGGCGTAGCGCCCGAAGAGCTGGCGCAGGCGGGGATCGCGGAAATACGCGCCGAGCGCCCCCCACAGGGTCGCGAAGGGCTGGATGCGCCAGAGGCCGCCGAGGCCCGAGAGTCCGACGCGCCGCCCGAGGTCGATCGGGCTCGGGCGCTCGCGCCGGATGAAAGGATCCTCCAGGGTTCGGTAGACCTCCGCGGCGCGCGTGCAGAAGCGCCGGTAGCCGTCCGCCTCGCGGATCCCCGCGAAGGCGTCGATCGCCGCGGCCGAGGCATCGATATCGGCGAAGAGGTCGAGGCGCTCGCTCGCCGACCAGGCGTGCCGGGCGAGGATCCCGGCCGGCGTGAGCGCCACCCGCTCGGCGAGGCTGGCGCCGGCCTGCGCGAACACCTCCTCGAACACCCACCGCATCGTGAAGACCGTGGGGCCGGCCTCCACGGCGCGCCCGCCGACGTCGACGCTCCGCATCTTGCCGCCGGGCGAGGCGGCGCGCTCCAGCAGGGTGACGTCGAGGCCCGAGACGGCGAGGCGCAGGGCGGCAACGAGGCCCGCAATGCCGGCCCCGATCACGACCACGCGTCCCCTCCGCTCCGTCCGCACGCGACCTCCCGGACCGGCGTTGATCTCGACCGCCATAAGTGTCAATAATTCATGACACTTCGGATTGACAATCTGAAAAGACAAACAGGGAGGTCGTGATGGAGGCCGGCGGTCGAATCGAGCGCGTCCTTGACATTGCCGTGGCGCATGCGGAGGCGCCCGGTGCCCCGCCGCGACTCGCCGAGGCGATCCGCTACGCGGTGTTCCCCGGCGGCCACCGCATCCGTCCGCGCCTGTGCCTCGCGGTGGCGGCAGCCTGCGGCGACGACGATCCCGCAGCCTCGGACGCCGCCGCAGCCGCGATCGAGCTCCTGCACTGCGCCTCGCTCGTCCACGACGACCTGCCCTGCTTCGACGACGCCGCGATGCGCCGCCAGAAGCCGGCCGTGCACGTGGCCTACGGGGAGCCGCTCGCCGTGCTCACGGGCGACGCCCTGATCGTGCTGGCCTTCGAGACGCTGGCGCGGGGCACCGCCCGCTCGCCGGCACGGCTCGCCTCCCTGGTCGGCCTCGTGGCGCGCGCCGTCGGCTCGCCCGCCGGCATCGTGGCGGGCCAGGCCTGGGAATCGGAGCCCGAGGTCGCACTCTCGAACTACCAGCAGGCCAAGACCGGCGCGCTCTTCGCGGCCGCCACCGTCACCGGGGCCGCGGCCGCCGGCGTCTCGCCCCTGCCGTGGCGGCTCCTCGGCGAATGCCTCGGCGAAGCCTATCAGGTCGCCGACGACCTGCGCGACGTGGCCTGCCGCCAGGAGGAGATCGGCAAGCCGGCCGGGCGCGACGCCACGCTCGGCCGGCCGAACGCAGCGCTCCTGCTCGGCATGACGGGCGCGCTGGAGCGTCTGCGGCGGCTCGCCCGCGAGGCGATCGAGGTGATCCCCGCCTGCCCGGGCGCCGACGCGCTGCGCGCCGAGATCGCGGCGCAGACCCGCCTGTTCCTGCCCGCGAGCCTCGCCCGCGAGGCGCTGGTCTGAGCCGGGGCATGGGCGTGGATACCGGCATGGCGGCGCGGGTGGCAGAACCCGGCTCGGCGGCGGGCCGGCGGCCGGGCTGGCGCGAGCGCTGGCTCGCCTTCCGCAACGCGCGGGTGGCGAGCCCCGCCTTCCAGCGCTGGGCCGCGGGCTTCCCGCTCACCCGCCGGATCGCGCGCGCCAACACACGCGCCCTGTTCGATCTCTGCGCCGGATTCGTCTACGCGCAGGTTCTGCTCGCCTGCGTGCGGCTCGACCTGTTCCGCCGGCTCGCGGACGGACCGCTCGGGATCGAGGCGCTCGGTGCAGGCCTCGGCCTTCCGCCCGATCGGGCGATGCGCCTCCTCAGGGCCGCCGCCTCCCTCCGCCTCGTCAGGTGCCTGCCCGACGGGCGCTTCGCCCTCGCCGATCTCGGGGCGGCGATGCTCGGGAACCCCTCGGTCGCCGCCATGATCGAGCACCACGCGATGCTCTACGACGACCTGCGCGACCCCGTGGCGCTCCTGCGCGGGGAGGCCGGCGAGACCCGTCTCTCCCGCTACTGGCCCTACGCCGAATCGGAGGCACCCGGGGCGGTCGCGGCCGAATCGGTTGCGGACTACAGCGGGCTGATGTCGGCCTCGCAGGCGCTGATCGCCGAGGACGTGCTCGACGCCTACCCCTTCGCGCGCCATGCCGGCCTGCTCGATCTCGGGGGCGGCGAGGGCGTCTTCGCCGAGGCCGCCGCCCGCCGCTGTCCGGATCTCCGGCTGATGCTGCTCGACCTGCCGCCCGTCGCCGCGCGGGCCCGCGCGCGCATCGCGGCGCAGGGTCTCGGTGAGCGAATCGACTGCCGCGGCGGCAGCTTCTTCGACTGCGCCCTGCCGTCCGGCGCCGACGTGATCACGCTGGTACGGGTCGTCCACGATCACGACGACGCGCGCGCCATGGCCCTGCTGCGCGCCGCCCACGCCGCGCTCGCGCCCGGCGGCAGCCTGGTGATCGCCGAGCCGATGGCGGGCACGCCCGGCGCCGAGCCGGTCGCGGACGCGTATTTCGGCTTCTACCTGCTGGCGATGGGAAGCGGCCGGGCGCGTTCGCCGGCAGAATTGTCCGCGATGCTGGAAGGGGCGGGTTTCCGCGGGATCCGCACGCTCCCGACGCGCCGGCCGCTGCTCGCGCGGATCGTCGTCGGATCAAGAGAATGTAAACCTGTGTAAAGACTGCTTGACGCTGTGAAGCGTCAGTCTAGGATTACAGCAACAGGCGCCTCTGGCGGGCGCCGAACAACCGGGCGGAAAGGCATCGAGTGATGGACACGCTCGCCGTCGTCCTCGAGGGACCGGAGCATCTGGCGCTCACGCGCCTGACGCTGTCGCCGGCTGCCGAGGCAGACGCGGTGGTGGCCGTCGCCTGGAGCGGGATCTCCACCGGCACCGAACGGCTGCTCTGGTCGGGCCGCATGCCGAGCTTCCCGGGCATGGGCTATCCGCTGGTCCCCGGCTACGAATCGGTCGGCGTCGTGGTCGAGGCCGGCCCCGCGACCGGGCTGAGGCCCGGCCAGACCGTGTTCGTCCCGGGCGCGCGCTGCTTCGGCCCGGTCCGCGGCCTGTTCGGGGGCGCCGCCTCGCATCTCGTCGTTCCGGCCGCACGCTGCGTGCCGGTCGATCCCGGGCTCGGCGAGCGCGCGATCCTGATCGCGCTCGCGGCCACCGCCTATCACGCGCTCGCCGGCATCACGCCGGGCGAGCGCTCGCTGATCGTCGGGCACGGCGTACTCGGGCGGTTGCTCGCGCGGCTCACCGTCCTCGCCGGCGGCGCCCCGACGGTCTGGGAGACAAACGCCGTACGGGCCCGCGGCGAGTTCGGCTACCCGGTGATCGCGCCCGAGACGGACGAGCGGCGCGACTACGCGGTGATCGCCGACGTCAGCGGCGATGCCGGGCTGCTCGACGCGCTGATCGGGCGGCTCGCCCATTCCGGCGAGATCGTGCTGGCGGGCTTCTACGAGGCGCCGCTCGCCTTCGCCTTCCCGCCCGCCTTCCTGCGCGAGGCGCGCCTGCGCGTCTCCGCCGAGTTCCGGCCCGGCGACCTCGCGGCGGTGACCGCTCTCATCGAGCGCGGCGCCCTCTCCCTCGACGGTCTGATCACGCATCGCCGCCCGGCGGCGGAGGCGGAATCGGCCTACCGCACGGCGTTCGACGATCCCGAATGCCTGAAGATGATCCTCGACTGGAGGGCCCAGCCTTGAACATGCACCTCACCGGCGCCGCGCTGCGCGCCGAGGCGGCCCAGGGGCCCGATCCGGTACCGACCGCCGCCTCCAAGGAGACGCAGATCATCGCGATCTACGGCAAGGGCGGCATCGGCAAGTCGTTCACGCTGGCGAACCTCTCATACATGATGGCCCAGCAGGGCAAGAAGGTCCTGCTGATCGGCTGCGACCCGAAGAGCGACACCACCTCGCTCCTGTTCGGTGGGCGCGCCTGCCCCACCATCATCGAGACCTCGACCAGGAAGAAACTCGCCGGCGAGCAGGTTGCGATCGGCGACGTCTGCTTCAAGCGCGACGGCGTCTACGCGATGGAGCTCGGCGGGCCGGAGGTCGGCCGCGGCTGCGGCGGGCGCGGCATCATCCACGGCTTCGAGTTGCTCGAGAAGCTCGGCTTCCACGAATGGGGCTTCGACTACGTCCTGCTCGACTTCCTCGGCGACGTGGTCTGCGGCGGCTTCGGCCTGCCGATCGCCCGCGACATGTGCCAGAAGGTCATCGTCGTCGGCTCAAACGACCTGCAATCGCTCTACGTCGCCAACAACGTCTGCTCGGCGGTGGAGTATTTCCGCAAGCTCGGCGGCAATGTCGGGGTCGGCGGCCTCGTCATCAACAAGGACGACGGCACCGGCGAGGCCCAGGCCTTCGCCGAGAGCGTCGGCATCCCGGTCCTCGCCTCGATCCCCGCCGACGAGGACATCCGCCGCAAGAGCGCGAATTACGAGATCATCGGCAGGCCGGACGGGCGCTGGGGCCCGCTCTTCGCCGACCTCGCGCAGAACGTCGCCGAGGCGGCGCCGCACCAGCCGAGGCCGCTGTCCCAGGACGGGCTGCTGGGCCTGTTCAAGGGCGAGGCGGTCGGCCGCGACGTGGTGCTCGAGCCCGCCACCGTCGAGGACATGTGCGGCGCGAGCCCGATCGTGAAGCCGTCCCTCGAAGTCGTCTACGACACGGTCTGAGGGGAAGCGCCGATGGCCGTCACCCTCGACATCGCCGATCTCCGCGCCCGGCGCGACGTGCCGGCCTCCGCGCACCAGGCCGCGCAGGGAGGCGCGCCCGCCGAGGTCGTGAACCTCGCCGCCACCCGCGGCGACGGGCTCGGCTGCCACGCCGGCAAGGACGCGATGCGCGAGGCGGCGGCCGCCGCCGGCATGAGCGAGACGCTGGAGGCGCTGGCGCGCGACTATCCGGCAGGCCCCCACGACCAGCCGCAGAGCATGTGCCCGGCCTTCGGCAGCCTGCGGGTGGGCCTGCGCATGCGCCGCACCGCCACGATCCTGTCGGGCTCGGCCTGCTGCGTCTACGGCCTCACCTTCACGTCGCACTTCTACGGCGCCAAGCGCAGCGTGGGCTACGTGCCCTTCAACTCGGAGACCCTCGTCACCGGCAAGCTGTTCGAGGACATCCGCGAGGCGGTGCACGCCGTCGCCCGGCCGGAGGATTACGACGCCGTCGTGGTAATCAACCTCTGCGTGCCGACCGCCTCCGGCGTTCCCCTGCGCCTGCTGCCGCGGGAGATCGACGGGGTCCGCGTCATCGGCATCGACGTGCCGGGCTTCGGCGTGCCGACCCACGCCGAGGCCAAGGACGTGCTGGCCGGCGCCATGCTGAAGGTCGCCCGCGCCGAGGCCGAGCACGGCCCCGTCCAGGCGCCCCGCGGCAGTCGCTCGGGCCGGCCGACCGTGGCGCTTCTCGGCGAGATGTTCCCGGCCGACCCCGTGGTGATCGGCGCGATGCTGGGCGCGATCGGGCTCGAGGCCGGCCCCGTCGTGCCGACACGCGAGTGGCGCGAGCTCTACGCCGCCCTGGACGGGGCGGCGGTCGCGGCGATCCACCCGTTCTACACGGCTTGCGTTCGCGAGTTCCAGGCGGCCGGCCGGCCGGTCGTCGGCTCGGCGCCCGTCGGCCATGACGGCACCGCCGAATGGCTCGACCGGATCGGCGAAGCCTGCGGCGTCGCACGGACGACGGTGGAGGCCGCCAAGAACCGGCTCCTGCCGGCGATCCGCGGTGCGCTCGCGGCGAGCCCGATCCGGGGGCGGATCACCCTGTCCGGCTACGAGGGCTCGGAGCTCCTCGTCGGGCGCCTCCTCGTCGAGAGCGGCGCGGACCTCGCCTATGTCGGCACCGCCTGCCCGCGCACGCCCCATTCCGAGGCAGACCTGGACTGGCTCGAGTCCCGCGGCGTCGCGGTGCGCTACCGCGCCTCGCTGGAGGACGACCTCGCGGCCTTCGCGGAATTCCGGCCGGATCTCGCCATCGGCACGACGCCGGTGGTGCAGAAGGCCAAGGAGGCCGGCACGCCCGCCCTCTACTTCACGAACCTGATCTCGGCCCGTCCCCTGATGGGCGTCGCGGGCGCGGGCTCGCTCGCCCAGGTGATCAACGCGGCGATCGGCAATCGCGGCCGCTTCGATGCCATGAAGGCCTTCTTCGAGGGTGTCGGCACCGGCCATGCGGCCGGCATCTGGGAGGAGGTGCCGAAGGCCCGCAAGAGCGCGGCGCCCACCCCGAAGCCGAAGGCGCACGCCCACGATCCGATCGGGGAGATGGCCTGATGCTCGTCCTCGATCACGACAGGGCCGGCGGCTACTGGGGCGCGGCCTACGTCTTCACCGCCATCAAGGGCCTGCAGGTCGTGATCGACGGGCCGGTCGGCTGCGAGAACCTGCCGGTCACCTCCGTCCTGCACTACACGGACGCGCTGCCGCCGCACGAATTGCCAATCGTGGTCACGGGGCTCGCCGAGGAGGAGCTCGGCCGCCACGGCACCGAGGGCGCGATGAAGCGCGCGCACGCGACGCTCGACCCCGCCCAGCCCAGCGTCGTCATCACGGGCTCGATCGCGGAGATGATCGGCGGCGGCGTCACGCCCGAGGGCACCAATCTCCAGCGCTTCCTTCCGCGCACCATCGACGAGGACCAGTGGCAGGCGGCCGACCGCGCCATGAGCTGGCTCTGGCAGGAATACGGCGCCAAGCGCTTCGCCCGGAAGGGCATCCCGGCCCGGCCCGAGCGCAAGGCGGGCGAGCGGCCCCGCGTCAACATCATCGGGCCGGCCTACGGCACCTTCAACATGCCTTCCGACCTCGCCGAGATTCGGCGCCTCGTCGAGGGGATCGGCGCCGAGGTGAACCTCGCCTTCCCGCTCGGCAGCCACCTCTCCGACGTGCCCAAGCTCGTGAACGCGGATGCCAATGTCTGCCTCTACCGCGAGTTCGGACGCCTCCTGTGCGAATCCCTCGAGCGGCCCTACCTGCAGGCGCCGATCGGCGTCCTCTCGACCACGAAGTTCCTGCGCTCGCTCGGCGAGATCCTGGGCCTCGACCCCGAGCCCTTCATCGAGCGCGAGCGCCACACCACGATCAAGCCGGTCTGGGACCTCTGGCGCTCGGTGACCCAGGACTTCTTCGGCACCGCGAGCTTCGGCATCGTCGCGACTGAGACCTACGCCCGCGGCGTGCGCCACTTCCTCGAGGAGGAGATGGGCCTGCCCTGCACCTTCGCGGTGGCGCGCCGGCCCGGCGCCAAGCCGGACAATGCAGGCGTGCGCGAGGCCATCGCGGCAAACCCGCCGCTCGTGCTGTTCGGCTCGTTCAACGAGCGCATGTATGCGGCGGAATCCGGCTGCCGCGCCGTGTTCGTGCCGGCCTCGTTCCCGGGTGCGATCATCCGGCGGCACACCGGCACGCCCTTCATGGGCTACGCGGGCGCGACCTACCTCGTGCAGGAGGTCTGCAACGCCCTTTTCGACATGCTCTTCCACATCTTGCCGCTCGCCCGCGACATGGATGCGGTCGAGGCCACGCCGGCCCGCCAGCATCGGGAGATGCTCTGGGAGGAGGCGGCTCGGGCCGCGCTGGATGCGCTCGTCGAGCGCCAGCCGGTGCTGGTGCGGATCTCGCTCGCGAAGCGCCTGCGCGACGCCGCCGAGCGCGGCGCCCGGGCCGAGGGCGCCGGCGCGGTCGCACCCGCCCACGTCGCCCGCGCGCATGACGGCCTGACGATGGGAGCCGCCGCATGAGCGCCGCCGGCTCCCTCGCGCACGCCCTGCCGCCCGCCGGTCCCGCCCTGCCGCGGCCTGCGAACCCCGAATCCGTTCAGCCAGCGCAGCCCGCACGGGCCCGCCAGCAGGAGAGCACAACCATGCGTGGGATGAATGCGACGTCGCGCCTGCACCGGGAGGAACTGCAGTTCCGCGCCATCCTGGTGGCGACCTACCCCTTCTTCCTCGTCGCCGCGATCGCGCAGCGCCTCCTGCCGGACCGGACGGCCCGGCCGCGACTCGGCGCGCCCCGCTCGGTGTTCGGCGAGGCCAAGGCCATGGCGGTCTCGGCGATCCCCTTCGCCTTCATGGGCTGAGGCGGGCCCGAGGCGGCCGAGAACGCTTCCGTCCGGTGAACGGGTGGAAGTGCTGCCGTGGCCGGCGAGCAGCCACGGCGACACCCGCCGCGCCGCAACGGCGCGGCCAGCCAAAGCGGAGGTTTTGATCGATGGCCAATGGATTGGAAAGACCGAGCAGCCTGTCGGGGCTGACGGAACCGGAAGCCAAGGAGTTCCACGCGATCTTCCTGACGAGCTTCATCATCTTCACGGCGATCGCCGTGGTCGCCCACATCCTGGTCTGGATGTGGCGTCCCTGGCTGCCCGGCCCGAAGGGCTATGCCGCCCTCGACAGCGTGACGAGCGCCGCCCACGGCCTCGTCTCGATGCTCTCGTGAGGAGGAGCGCACGATGCACAAGGTTTGGCTTCTCTTCGATCCGCGTCGCACCCTCGTGGCGCTCTTCACCTTCCTGTTCGTCCTGGCGCTGCTGATCCACTTCATCCTGCTCAGCACCGACCGGTTCAACTGGCTCGAAGGCCCGAAGGCGCCCAAGGCCGCGATGTCGCTCCAGATCGTGCCGCCGACACCGGCGTGAGCGGAGCCTCGGGTCCGGACCGGCCCATGGCCGGCGGGACCCGCGTCCCACCGAGACCCGCTGCGGACGGGGGTGCCGATCCGGTCCCCGCCCGCCGCGATGGCGAGGTCCGGCGCGCGGCCCGCGCGCGGACGCGCCCGTTCCGGCGGCGAACCGGCCCCGTTTCGCCACACCTACTGTCCGGAGGGTAGCCGCGATGGCGATGCTGAGCTTCGAGAAGAAATACCGCGTCCGCGGCGGCACGCTCGTCGGCGGAGACCTGTTCGATTTCTGGGTGGGGCCGTTCTACGTCGGCTTCTTCGGCGTCACGACGATCTTCTTCTCGGTGCTCGGCACCGCGCTGATCCTCTACGGCGCGGCCATCGGCCCGACCTGGAACATCTGGCAGATCAACATCGCTCCGCCCGACCTCAAGTACGGCCTGGCGCTGGCGCCCTTGAAGGAGGGGGGCCTGTGGCAGCTGATCACCTTCTGCGCGATCGGGGCCTTCTGTTCCTGGGCTCTGCGCGAGGTCGAGATCTGCCGCAAGCTCGGCATCGGCTACCACGTCCCCTTCGCCTTCTCGGTGGCGATCTTCGCCTACGTCACGCTGGTGGTGATCCGCCCGCTCCTGATGGGCGCCTGGGGCCACGGCTTCCCGTACGGCATCTTGAGCCACCTCGATTGGGTGTCGAACACGGGCTACCAGTACCTGCACTTCCACTACAACCCCGCGCACATGCTCGCCGTGTCGTTCTTCTTCACGACGACCTTCGCGCTCTCGCTGCACGGCTCGCTGATCCTGTCCTCCACGAACCCGCCCAAGGGCGAGGTGGTGAAGACGCCCGAGCACGAGGACACCTTCTTCCGGGACACGATCGGCTACTCGATCGGAACCCTCGGCATCCACCGCCTCGGGCTGTTCCTGGCCCTGTCGGCGGGATTCTGGAGCGCCGTCTGCATCGTCATCAGCGGCCCCTTCTGGACGCAGGGCTGGCCGGAATGGTGGGGCTGGTGGCTCAACCTGCCGGTCTGGCGCTGAGGGGAGGGCGGTCCATGGCCTATTATCAGAACATCTTCACGCAGGTGCAGGTCCGGCCGATCGAGCCCGAGTTGGGCGTGCCGGTGAAGGTCGATGCCCGCTGGGGCAAGCCCTTCCACAGCTACCTGATGGGGCTGATCGGCAACGCGCAGGTCGGACCGATCTACGGCGGCTATCTCGGGGCGCTCTCGCTCACCTGCGGGCTCATCGCCTTCGAGATCATCGGCCTCAACATGTGGGCCTCGGTGAACTGGGATCCGGTCCAGTTCGTGCGCCAGCTCCCCTGGCTGGCCCTGGAGCCGCCGCGCCCGCAATACGGCCTCAAGATCCTGCCGCCGCTGAACGAGGGCGGCTGGTGGCTGATCGCGGGCTTCTTCCTCACCGCCTCGATCCTGCTCTGGTGGGTTCGCCTCTACCGGCGCGCCAGGGCGCTCGGCCTCGGCACGCACGTGCCCTGGGCCTTCGCGAGCGCCATCTGGCTCTATCTCGTCCTCGGCTTCATCCGGCCGATCATGATGGGTTCGTGGAGCGAGGCGGTGCCCTTCGGCATCTTCCCGCACCTCGATTGGACGGCGGCCTTCTCGCTGCGCTACGGCAACCTCTTCTACAACCCCTTCCACATGCTCTCGATCGTCTTCCTGTACGGGTCGACGCTCCTGTTCGCCATGCACGGGGCGACGATCCTGGCGACGAGCCGCTACGGCTCGGAGCGCGAGATCGACCAGATCGTCATGCGCGGCACCGCCACCGAGCGCGCCGCCCTGTTCTGGCGCTGGACCATGGGCTTCAACGCCACCATGGAATCGGTCCACCGCTGGGCCTGGTGGTTCGCCGTGCTGACCACGCTCACCGGCGGCATCGGCATCCTGCTCACCGGCACGGTCGTCGACAATTGGTACCTCTGGGCGGTCAAGCACGGCGTCGCGCCCTCCTATCCCCACGTCTACGGCCCGATCGTCGATCCGCTGAGCGCGGGCGGAGGTGCCCAATGAAGACACTCCTCGCGGTAGCGGGCGCGGTCGCGGCGCTCTTCCTCACCATCGCGATGTTCGGCACGGCGGGCTGGACCCACCCGCCGCTCGCCACCAGCCAGAACGGCTTCCGCGGAACCGGCATGGAGCAGGTCGAGAACCGGAGCGAGGCCGCCGCGGTCAAGGACGCCAACCGGGCGCCCGCGCCCGCCGACCCGGCCGAGCCCGGCGACGAACTGGCCGGCAAGACCTACCAGAACGTCAAGGTTCTGGGGAACGTGACCACGAACGAGTTCAACCGCCTCATGGTCTCGATGACCGAGTGGGTCTCGCCCGAGCAGGGCTGCACCTACTGCCACAACACCGAGAACATGGCCGACGACAGCCTCTATCAGAAGCGCGTCGCCCGGCGGATGCTGCAGATGACCCAGCACATCAATGAGACTTGGAAGGAGAAGCACGTCCACGAGGCCGGCGTCACCTGCTACACCTGCCATCGCGGCCAGCCGGTGCCGGCCAACGTCTGGTTCACCGATCCGGGACCGGCCGCCCGCTCGGGCTTCATCCCGCGCAACAACGGCCAGAACCTCGCCAAGGAATCCGTCGGCCTGTCCTCGCTGCCCTACGACACCCTGACGGAGTTCTTCGCCAACAAGGACGCCGGCAACAACCTGATCCGGGTCAACGCCGCGACGGCGCTGCCGGTGTCCAAGGGCAAGCCGATCCAGGATGCCGAGAAGACCTACGGCCTGATGATGCACATGTCGCAGGGGCTCGGGGTCAACTGCACCTACTGCCACAACACCCGCGCCATCTCGAACTGGGGCGAGAGCACGCCCCAGCGCGTCGCGGCCTGGCACGGCATCCGGATGGTGCGCGACCTCAACGGCAACTACCTGGAGCCACTGCTCTCGACCTTCCCGCGCAACCGCCTCGGCGTGCTCGGCGACGTGCCGAAGGTTAATTGCACCACCTGCCACAACGGCGTGAACAAGCCGCTGAACGGGGCCCACGTGGTCGAGGCCTACCCGGAACTCGCCAAGGCTGCGGCCGAGGCGCCGGCGACGGAGGGCCCGACACCGCCCGCCGCACCGCCCGCCGCACCCGCCGCTCCGCCCGCCGCGCCGCCGGCGCCGAAGCCCTGACCGGGCAGGCCGGAAGCTCGGTCCGGCCATCCCGGTACGACGATCTCGATGCGCCTGGCCGCCGGACCTCGGGTTCGGTGGCCATCTTCGTTGCGCCGCCCGGGCTGCTGGATCATCGCAGGTACAGCGAAAGCTCAAGCCGCAGGATTAGCCTGCCGAACACCAGATCCGACAGCGCATTTCGGCAATTTATTCAGGCATGGCTCAAAATATTCCTCGGATTTATCCGCTTCCTCGCTCAATTCTCGCCACGATTCTGGAAGAGACAGCGCCGCATCACGACGACCGGGGATTTGGGGGCACCGCAGCTCGAAGCGCGCGGCGGCGCTGCGCGAGAGGATTGCAGGATTGATCAAGGGACGAGATTCGACGGAGCTTGCATCGGCGTTGGGCCGGTGCCGTGTTGCGTTTGTTGGTGTTGGGGCGATGAGCGGGCTGATCAACCTGCTGTATCTGACCGGCTCCTTT
>NZ_JBAWTG010000074.1:0-23449 GCF_037106235.1 Methylobacterium nigriterrae
ACCTCGACGCGGCCGATGGCCTCGACGCGCCCGACGAAGTCGAGCGCCTGATCGATGGCCCTGCGTTGGGCGAGAACGGTCCCGACCGGCAGGGCCGAGGCAGGATCCGGCTGCGCCCGGGCGGGGAGGACGAGCCCGGCAGTCAGCATGATGGCGCAGAGTGGAGGGGCCAAGCGGGCCATGATCGTCCCTCGCTTCTCCGCGTCCCCGGATGTCGGTGCCGATCGATCTTCGCAGTTTCAGCGGACGTCGCTTGATCGGAGGGGACATTTCCGACTGAACACTCCGGATCCAGGTTTGCCGGCCGATCGGACTTGACCGCTGCCAGCCTGCTCGACTTCAGCGAAGTCGGCGCGGCCGGCGTGGGCGATCTGAGTTGTCTCCTGCAGCCCCGTCCCGAATCGAGAGCAGCGGCATGCGCGTCTTGCTGATCTATTGTCATCCGCGGTCCGACAGCTTCTGCGCCGTGCTGCGACAGGAGGCGACGGAGGCTCTCCGATCGGCCGGCCATGAGGTCGAAGTTCGCGACCTGTACGCGGAGGGATTCTCCCCGGTCCTCACCGCCGCCGAGCGCGGCCGATACTACGATCAGAACGCCGAGCTCGGCGACGTCGCCGGCCACGTGGCCTCGCTGCGTCGCGCAGAGGCTCTGGTCTTCGTCTACCCGACCTGGTGGTTCGGAATGCCTGCCATGCTGAAGGGCTGGCTCGATCGGGTCTGGCTGCCCGGCGTCGCCTTTCGGCTCGGCGGTCCCGGCGTGCTGCAGCCGCTCCTCACCACGGTTCGCCGGATCACGATCGTGACCACCTACGGCTCGCCGCGATGGCTGCTCTGGCTCGTCGGATGGCCGGACTGGCGCCTGTTCAACCGCGGCATCCGCACCTTGTGCGCCCGTCGATGCCGACTGGATTGGCTGGCCCTCACCAGCATGGACTCCTGCACGCCGGACGCACGGAAGCGGTTTGTCGCCAAGGTCCGCCGGCGCCTGGCAGCCTTCGATTGAGCGATCCCCCGATCCCGCAGGGCGCAACGATGGTCGGCGGCGGCAACGGATCGCCACGAATGACGCGAGGAAATGCCGCGATCGCCCCCGCCCGCGGCGCGGCCCCGACCGGTCCGACGGTGGAGAGCGCGCCTGAGCGCATCCCATGCCGGCCACGGCGCCAGGAGCGTACGAAGGCGTCGCTGGCCAACTTGCAGGCAAGAGCGGGTTCGTCTGCGGATGGTGGATCCGGGCAAGACCGGGACAGTACGGAGACTTGCCTCGCGTGGCCGACTCCGTCCTGATCCTCGCCGCTGCGGCCGAGACTCGCCGCGCGTCAGCCGCCGCGGCTGTCATCTCGCCCGCCTGCCGCGCGAAGGTGCTGAACAGGCATCCGCGCAGCAATCGAGGCAGCGGCTTCCGGAGATGCCGGACAAGGCCGAGCGCGACCAGGAGCGAGCCATGTCGATACCGACCTCTGCCGAATCCCGATATCTGAGCCACGACGAGTTCGCGATCGTGTCAGACACCCATTATCCCGGGATCGCGACGGTTTCGGCCGAGGAGTTGCGGGAGACCCGCAAGAGGCTGCGCGGCCTCCACGACAAGGCGAAAACCTTCTCACGGCAGTTGCGGCGCGCGGCGCGCGGCAAGGCCTCGCTCCGCGGCAGCAGCTTCCCGGGGGACATGGTCCATCCGAGCCGCCGCAAGCAGATCTTCGCCCAGGCGATCAAGCGGGTCAGCCGGGAAATCAACCGATTGGTGAAGCAGGACGCCAAGGCGTCGTTGACGGCCGCTGCGCGTCGCGCCCTCGACCTGAAGCGGCAAAACCGCCTCGTGCATCATCCGTCGGCCGATCGGCGAGAGAGGACAGGCATGAGGTCGAGCCCCAGCGATCGCCGCTCCGTTACCATCGAACCCAGCGAGATTGGCCGCGTCTCCCAAGCGAACAAGGTGTCTCAGGCGAAGCGAGACGCTTGATCCAGGGCGCCGGGATCTTCTTCCTGCAGGACTGGGCTCGCCGACGCGCGGTAGCCCGCAGGTCCAAGCGCGTCGTGCACCACCGGATAGGATCGGAGATCGCAAGGCCGATGCGGGCGACGGTCGGCTTGCTCCAGTCCACGGCCCGTCAGCGCCGTCCAGCCCGTTCTCGACTTGTCATCGGCAACGCTGACGAGCTTGCTCGCGCCGTGAGGCTGAAGGGCCGCGAGGTCACCCCCATCATCGCGCGTTGCCGCCGCCGCCGTTCGCGCTGCCGTTCGGCACCGCCCGCTCGGGAAAGCTGGAATTCCCACCCGCTGCCGAGTTCGTCATGATGGTGTCGGCACCGGTCGCCCCGGGCGCGATGATGAGGTCTCGGCTGTTGCCGGTGGTGTTCGGCTGTCGCTGAATGATTGCGCCGTGCCGAGCCGGCGGGTAGGGCGCGGGCAGGAACTGAGCACAGGCCGGCATGGCGGTGACGAGTGCGATGCCGACAAGAACGAAGCGGGTCATCGGGTTCTCGCATGTGCGAGCAGACAATGCGCGATCGAGCCCCCTCGGTCCTCGCGGAAAATCTGCGCCTCATGCGGATGAGGCGCAATGGAAATAGTGCTCAGGCACGGGAAAGCCAGGTTGGCCGCACTCCTCCAGGTGGCAGGGTAGTTGCCGCCTGGACATCTCGAAGGGCAATCGAGCGGTCGAAGAGCAGCGACGCGGACATCGTCCTGAACGCGGACGAGCGGCCCTTGCGGATGCACAAGTCCGAGCAGATCCGATGAGGATCGAAGTGCATCGCAGCCTACGGCCGCGTCCTCGACCGGCCGCTCTCGATCGGCGACAGGGGATCGCGAGGTGGAGCGCCGAGGATTCCGAGACGGTGTGTCCGGTCGCCGGGATCGGCGCGGTGATCGGCCTGCGACCCTCGTCCCCGTGAGACTGGCGACAGCCTGACGAGCACGGCGCCCCACGAGCCGGCAGGCCGCGGGGCAGGGATCCATGAGGAGAGAAGCACGGGCCCGCCAGCGTCGGGAACGGCGAGGGAGACCGGCAGCGCCGGTTCGAAAGCAGATCCCGACCTCGGTAGGTGCTGACGAGCCGCTGGCTCGACACCCACGCATGCCGGCTCGGAATGGCTTACAAGACTCG
This sequence comes from Methylobacterium nigriterrae, assembly GCF_037106235.1. Classification (NCBI taxonomy): domain Bacteria; kingdom Pseudomonadati; phylum Pseudomonadota; class Alphaproteobacteria; order Hyphomicrobiales; family Methylobacteriaceae; genus Methylobacterium; species Methylobacterium nigriterrae. Next base: position 3,110 of record NZ_JBAWTG010000074.1, read on the forward strand.
CGATCCTGGAGTGGCGTCCCGCCTCCGGCCGCGACGGCGCAGCGGGAGCCGTGTGAGGGGCTCTCAGTGCTTCAAGAGGCTCTCGAAACTCTCGTCCGGCGGCAGCCTGCCGGAGAACCGGGCCAGGCGACTGAGACTGGGCTCGACGAGGCCGCCGGCATTTGCATAGGCCGCGAGCGCGAAGCTCACCAGCAGCTCCGCCTCTTCACGCGTCACCGCCCGTCCACTCAGCACGCTCGCGGCTCCCCGCACGGCGTGTACGGCCTGTCGAAACGCCGGGTCGTCCTTCAGTTCCTCGAGGCGTGACGCCACTGCTTCCTCCTGCCTGCCTGACCGCTCCGCGAACCTTCGAGGTCCTGTCCGCATCCCGCGGGCCTCGTGCGGCCGCACGCCGTACCTGACCGCCCACCGCCGGTCGGATCGGCGAGGATGATGACGCGCTCCCGCGCAGGATGGCCGCAAGGCCTTCGAAGGCGTCGGCTGCACGGTCGTCGAGGCGGCGGATGGTGCTGCCGCTTTGGCGCTACCGCAAGAGCGGCGGCATATCCAGCTGGTGCTGGAGGATGTGCAGGCCACGGGCCTGCCGAGCGGTCGCCGGTCGCGCCGCGTTCCGAAGCCTGCGTGAGACCGGCAAGCCCGCGCCCGTCGCACGCTCACACGGTGCGCAGGTTCCGGACCGGGCGCTCCGGCGCCAGCGCCAGGGCCGCGGCCGCGATACCCCGCGCGTCGAGTCCGTAATGCCGGTAGAGGTCGGCGACGGTGCCGGTCTGCCCGAAACGCTCGACGCCGAGTGCGCGGGTACGGTGCCCCTGCACGGCACCGAGCCAGCCGAGCGTCGCCGGGTGCCCGTCGAGCACCGTGACCAGGCCGCAATGCGAAGGCAGGCCGGAGAGCAGCTGCTCGACATGGCTTCGCGCACCGCGGTCTCCCGACTCGCGGGCACGCTGGGCCGCGGTCCAGCCGGCATGGAGCCTGTCGGCGGAGGTGACGGCGAGCAGACCGATGTCGCGTCGGTCCTCGCCCATCAGGCCGACAGCCTCGATCGCCTCCGGCGCCACGGCTCCGGAATAGGCTACGATGACCTCAGCATTGGGGCCGGGCTCGCGCAGCCAGTAGGCACCCGCGACGATGTTCTCGGACAGGGTCGGTGATACCTGGCGCTGCGGCTGGGCGATGCTGCGGGTCGAGAGCCGAAGATAGATCGAGCCGCCCTGCGGACCGTCGCGCTGCACATATTCAAGGGCATGCGCCATCAGGATCGACAGCTCGTCGATAAAGGCGGGCTCGAAGCTCGCCAGGCCGTCCTGCGCGAGCCCGATCAGCGGCGTGGCGATCGACTGGTGCGCGCCTCCTTCCGGCGCGAGCGTCACGCCCGAGGGCGTCGCCGCGATGATGAAGCGGGCATCCTGGTAGCAGGCGTAGTTGAGGGCGTCCAAGCCGCGGCTGATGAAAGGGTCGTAGAGCGTGCCGATCGGGATCAGCCGCTCGCCGAACAATCTATGAGAGAGCCCGAGCCCGGAGAGCAGGAGAAAAAGGTTCATCTCGGCGATACCGAGTTCGATGTGCTGGCCCTTGACAGAGAAATCCCAGGTGAAGGTCGAGGGGATACGTTCGGTCCGGAACAGGTCGCGCAGCTCCTCGCGAGCGAACAGGCCGCGCCGGTTCACCCAGCCGCCGAGATTGGTCGAGACGGTCACGTCGGGCGAGGTGGTCACGATCCGCTCGACGATCGGCGCATCGGATCGCGCCAGCTCGTTCAGGATCAGGCCGAAGCCGGCCTGCGTCGACTGCACCGGCTGGCGCGGACATGGGAATTCCGACGGGACCGGCAGCCGGGGCGCATCGCGCAGGCGCGGCCCCTCGCTGAAGAACGGCGCTGCCTCGATGAAACGGCGAAGGTCCTCGGCCGGAAGGGCAAGCCCCTCGAACGGCTCCCATTCATGGCCCTCGCGCACGCCGACGCTGTCACGGTACAGTTCCGCCTGGGCCGGGGTGAGCAGGCCGGAATGGTTGTCCTTGTGTCCGGCGAGCGGCAGCCCGAAGCCCTTCACCGTGTAGGCGATGAAAACTGTCGGACGGTCGTTGTCGGCGGCCTCGAACGCCCGGAGCAGGTTGGTGAGGTCGTGGCCGCCCAGGTTGCCCATCAGCGCTGCGAGTTCCGCGTCGGAACGGCGGCCGATCAGAGCCAGCGCGTCCGCGTCGCCGGAGAGATCGGCCTCCAGCCGGCGGCGCCAAGCGGCCCCGCCCTGGAAGGTCAGGGCTGCGTAGAGCTGGTTCGGAGCCGTATCGATCCAGGTCCGTAGCCGCGCACCGCCGGCTTCCGCGAAGGCCGCATCCATCAGCGAGCCGTACTTGAGGACCACCACATCCCAGCCGAAGGAGCGGAAGATTTCCTCGAAGCGGCCGTAGAGGCCCTCGCGGATCACCGCGTCGAGGCTCTGGCGGTTATAGTCGATGATCCACCATGTCCGGCGCAAGCCCTGCTTCCAGCCCTCCATCAGGGCCTCGAAGATGTTGCCCTCGTCCATCTCGGCGTCGCCGACCAGCGCGACCATCCGGCCCTCCGGCCGGTCGAGGCCCCAGCCATGCGCGCGCACGTAGTCGCGCACGAGCGCGCCGAACAGCGTCTGCGCCACGCCCAGGCCGACCGAGCCCGTCGAGAAGTCGACATCGTCGATGTCCTTGGTCCGCGACGGGTAGGATTGCACACCGCCGAACCCGCGGAAGTTCTTCAGCTTCTCCAGGCTCTGATGGCCGGCGAGATACTGGATCGCGTGGAAGATCGGTCCGGCATGTGGCTTCACCGCGACGCGATCCTCCGGCCTCAGCACCGCGAAGTAGAGGGCCGTCAGAATCGTCGCCATAGAGGCCGAGGAAGCCTGGTGCCCGCCGACCTTCATGCCGTCGTGGTTCGGCCGGACGTGATTGGCGTTGTGGATCATCCAGGTCGAGAGCCACAGCGCCTTGCGCTCGAGCTCGGTCAGATAGGGCAGGCGCGGGTCGCGGTGCATCGGGAAGCCTCGTGGACGAGGCCTCACCATCGCATCGGTCGTCCGGCGAGATTTGCCAAACTTGCCGGGAAAAGCCTACCTTTTAGCAGGATTCCACAATCGACCGCCGTTTTCGAGGAGCATCATGCAAGAGCGGCGGATCGATGTGATCGACCGGAAGATCCTTGCGGAACTCCAGCGCGATGGACGCGTGACGATCCAGGATCTCGCTGGCCGCGTCGGCCTGTCGGCCTCGCCGTGCCTGCGTCGCATCCGGATGCTGGAGGACGCCGGCATCCTCAAGGGCTACGTCGCGCTGGTCGATCAGGCCAAGGTGGGACTGCCGATCAGCGTCTTCGCCTCGGTGAAACTGGAGCGCCAGCGGGAGGAAGAACTCGATCGCTTCGCGGTGGCGGTGGCGCGCTGGCCCGAGGTGGTCGAGTGCTACTTGATGACGGGGCGCCACGACTATCTCGTGCGCGTCGTCGTGCCGGATCTGGCCGCCTACGAGCGCTTCCTCAAGGACAAGCTGACGCGGCTCGACGGCGTCGGCTCCATCGAGTCGAGCTTCGCCCTGGGGCAGGTGAAGTACACCAACGTGCTTCCGGTTTGAGGATCGGTGCAGGTCGAGCCGCAGCCGGGCGCTCGGGCTCGTCTCGCATGCCGCCGCGAACCGAAGGGCGACGGCGCCGCGGCGGTTCGCGGCCGGATCGACGGCGTCAGCCGACGCGCACGCTGAGCAGCCGCTCCGCCGCGTGTCGCACCTCGGCGCTGATCATCGCCTCGCTTGGTCCGTCGATCGGCAGGTCGGCCAGAAGGATGTCGACGTCGCGTCGCACATCCTCGCGGACCTGTGGATCGTCCTCGGACAGGCGTCCGATCACGACGCCGAGCACGATCTCCAGCGCGACCATTTTCGCGTGCAGGCGCGAGAGCGGGTCGAGTTCGTCGCGATCGTTCTGGTTCATGCGCAGTTTCTCCGGCCCGTGAGGCGTGGCGCCCATATAGCGCGCTGGGCTGCGACTGACCCGGCGCAAGCCAGTCGCCGCGGCAACACGCAACCTTCCGAGCGGGCATCAAGCAGCCTCGAGCGGCTGCCGGGAGACCTGCCGAGCGTCTCGCCGTGCTCGCGGACGATCGAGCCTGACGACTTGCCCCGAGCCCTCCCGACGCGCACGTTCTCTGCCAAGGGGTGTCGGCCAAGTGCCCTCGATCGCCCCGAGCACGGCCCCGTTTCCACGACGCGGGCTTCGACGGCGTCAGGATGCGCCTGCGAGGCTCGGCCGCGTTCGCCGCCGGCAGCGCGGGATTGATCCTGAAAGGCCACGTGATGGACGCGACGTTGCGCGGGGTCAGTCTCGCCGCCGAGATCGCCCGCCTGATGCAGGCTCTCGGCGTCTGCCCTTCACGGTACGCGAGTGGGTCTCTCGTGGCCCGCTCCCCCCTGACCGGCGAGGTCGTTGCAAGAGTGCACGAGGCGACTCGCAGCGAGGCGAAAGCGGCGATCGGCCGGGCGCAGGAGGCCTTCCTCGCCTGGCGCCTCGTGCCCGCGCCGCGACGCGGCGAGTTCGTGCGGCGCCTCGGCGATGCGCTGCGCGCCGCCAAGCCGGATCTCGGGCGGCTCGTCACCATCGAGGCGGGCAAGATCATCTCCGAGGGGCTCGGGGAAGTGCAGGAGATGATCGACATCTGCGATTTCGCAGTGGGTCTCTCGCGCCAGCTCTACGGTCTCACGATGGGATCCGAACGGGCGGATCACCGCCTCGTCGAGCAATGGCACCCGGCGGGAATCGTCGGCGTGATCAGCGCCTTCAACTTTCCGGTCGCGGTGTGGAGCTGGAATGCCGCTCTCGCCTTCGTGTGCGGCGATGCCGTCGTGTGGAAACCGTCCGACAAAACGCCACTCACCGCGCTTGCCGTGCAGGCCTTGGTCGAGCGCGTCGTGGCGGACTTCCCCGAGGCGCCCGAAGGCCTGTCGACCCTTCTCCTCGGCGGGCGCGAGATCGGCGAGGCTCTGGCCATCGATCCACGCGTGCCGATCGTCTCGGCGACCGGCTCCACGGCCATGGGATGCCGCGTCGGCCCGGTTGTGGCCGCGCGATTCGGCCGGTCGATCCTGGAACTCGGCGGCAACAACGCCTCGATCGTCGCACCGTCGGCGGATCTCGGTCTGGCGTTGCAGGCCATCGCCTTCGCGGCGATGGGGACGGCGGGCCAACGCTGCACCACCCTGCGTCGCCTCATCGTGCACGAGGAGGTCTACGACGCCCTGATCCCGCGACTCAAACGGGTCTACGACGCGGTCTCCGTCGGCGATCCGCTCGCGGACGACGTGCTCGTCGGCCCGCTCATCGACGGGGCGGCCTTCGCGGCGATGGAGCAGGCGCTCTCCGAGGCACGCGCCGCGGGCGGACGCGTCCACGGCGGCGGCCGGGTTACCGGCGCCCTGCCGGAGAACGCCTTCTACGTCCGTCCCGCTCTGGTCGAGATGCCGGCTCAGACCGGTCCGGTCCTCGCCGAAACCTTCGCGCCGATCCTCTACGTCCTCACATATCGGATGCTCGCGGAAGCGATCGAGCTGCAGAACGGCGTCCCGCAGGGGCTGTCCTCGTCGATCTTCTCGACGGACATGCGCGAGGCGGAGCGCTTCGTCTCCGCGGTCGGCTCCGATTGCGGCATCGCCAACGTGAATATGGGGCCGTCCGGCGCCGAGATCGGCGGCGCGTTCGGCGGCGAGAAGGAGACGGGCGGCGGACGCGAATCGGGCTCGGACGCCTGGAAGGCCTACATGCGGCGGATGACGAGCGCCATCAACTACGGATCGACTATGCCGCTCGCGCAGGGCGTGCGATTTGATATCGGTCCCGAGGACGCCGGGTCGGCCACCGCGTGAGACGCGTCGCTCGCGTCGGCCGAGAGACGCCGCGCTCAGCCCTTCCGCTGCGCCCTCATGTAGCTGCTGATGGCGGACTGGCAGTTCGGCGAGAGCTTGGCCTTGTTCTGCTTGAAGCAGACGTGCACCTCGGGGCTGTCGGGCGCGAAATTACCGCAATAGGTCAGGTAGTCCCCCGTGCAGTACTGCTTCAGGGCAGCGCGATCGGGCGCAGGCGCGACGCTCGGAGCGGCTGCGGCAGCGGCCGTCGTGGCGGCGAGAGCGAAGGCAACGCGAAACAGCAATGGCTTGACTCCAGAACGTCCCGGACTGTCCGGGCGGGGAGCGTAGAACAAAGGATCGCGACGAGAATGCGGCTTCGCGGACCGGAGGGTCGAAGGCTGCGGGATCGCAATCGAATATTGTCGCGAAGCGCCGCCCACGTCAGCTATGCAATGGGATCCGCACGATGAACTCGCAACGACGCTGCCTCAGCGCCGCCATTCTCGTCGCGTCGGCTTCCTGTGCCGACGGGCAAGCGGCGTCGCTCGAAGGCCCGCGGCCCCCCGCCTCGTTCGAGATCTGCCGGAGCGATCTCGCCGTCGAGGCGAGGGCGCGCGGAATCGGTCAGGCTTTGGTCGCCCAGCAGCTCGAGAGCCTCACACCGGATCCGGAGGTGCTCGAAGCGGCGCGCAACCAATCGGAATTCGTCAAGCCGATCTGGATCTATCTCGGCGCCGTCGTGACCGAGGCCCGCATCGCCGAGGGCCAGCGCAAGCTTGCCGAATGGGCTCAGACCCTCGGCGAGATCGAGCGAGCCTTCGGCATCGACCGGCACATTCTCGTGGCGATCTGGGGCGTCGAATCGACCTACGGGACGGTCCTCGAGGACGCGACGATCGTGCGGCCGGTCATCCGCTCGCTGGCGACGCTCGCCTGCGGAGACCTCTCGCGGGCGGGATATTGGCGCGACGAGTTGATGGCGGCGCTGCAGATCGTCGAGCGCGCGGACGCTCCCGCCGGCGCGCTCGCCGGCGGCCTCACCGGCTCCTGGGCCGGTGCGATGGGACACACCCAGTTCATGCCGACGACATACCAAGCCCAGGCAGTCGATTTCGACGGCGACGGGCGACGGGACATCTGGCGCTCGGTGCCGGACGCGCTCGCGTCGACTGCCAGCTACCTCAAGGCGTCGGGTTGGCGCCGGGGCGAAGGCTGGGGCTACGAAGTCACGCTCCCCGACGGGTTCGACTACGGTCTGGCCGACGAGACCACCGAGCGTTCCGTGGTGGAGTGGCAGCAGCGCGGCGTTCGCCCCGCGCGCCCGGGGCCGCTCGTCGACGAGGGCATGCGCGCGACGCTGGTGCTGCCGGCGGGCGCGCGCGGACCCGCCTTCCTGCTCTTCCCGAACTTCCGGATCATTCTCCGCTACAACACGGCGCTGGCCTATGCGCTGACGGTCGCGCACCTGTCGGACCGCCTGCGCGGCGAGCCGGATTTCGTGCGGGACTGGCCGCGGGGCGATCGCCTCCTGACGCCCGCTGAGAGCCGCGATCTGCAGACGCTCCTGACGGAGCGAGGTTTCCCTGCCGGCGCCGTCGACGGGAAGATCGGTCCGAAGACGCGCGCTTCGGTGCGCGCCTATCAGGTGTCGGTCGGGCTCGTGCCCGACGGATATGCCGAGGCTGGCCTACTGGAGAGGATCCGGGGCGACCGCTGACACCCGTTCGGGCGCCGGAACCGGCCTATTGGCCGGCGACCTCGACCCGCGACTTCAGGATCTCGATCAAGGAGCGGTCGCGGCGCGCCTCAAGCTCCGCGATGCTGCGGCCCTCGGCCTCCGCGTCGATGCCGGACACGATCGCGGCCTTGACGGCCTCGCTCAACGCGGGGTTGCCGAGGCTTGCCCAGCGCCGCGCCTGGCTCGGTCCCAGATGGTCGAGATAATGGCGGATGCCTCCCGCGCCTCCGCCGAGGTGGTAGGTCATGTGCGGGCCCATCGCGGCCCAGCGCAGGCCCGGCCCGTTGCAGAGAGCCGCGTCGACATCGGCGACGCTCGCCACGCCCTCGGCGACGAGGTTCACGGCTTCCCGGTAGAGCGCGGACGCAAGACGGTTCGCGATGTGGCCCGGCATCTCGCGCCGGAGGATGACGGGGCGGCGTCCGAGATCGCGGTAGAAGGCTGCGGCGCGCTCGGCCGTCGCTGCGTCCGCCGCCACGATCTCGACGAGCGGGACGAGGTGCGGCGGGTTGAACGGATGCGCCACGATCACGCGCTCGGGTCGGGCGCACTCGGTCACGATGGCGCTGCGCAGGAGCGCCGAGGTGCTCGACGCGATCAGGGCATGCTCCGGCAGGAGGGCATCGAGCTCGGCGAGCAGCCCGCGCTTGGCGACCTCGTCCTCGGGCGCGTTCTCCTGCACGAAGTCGGCCCCTGCGACGGCATCCTCCATCCGTTCGTGCAGGGTGAGGCTGCCCTCGCCGTCGAGACCGAATTCCTTCAGCTGGCTGCGCGCGTGCGTCACGAACGCTGCGAGGCGCTCACCACGGCCGGGCGCCGGATCGAAGGCCGCCACGTCGAGCCCGTGGGCGGTGAACAAGGCTGCCCAGCTCGCCCCGACCGTGCCGCAGCCGATCACGGCGACGCGGCGATACCCATTGTACTTCGTCACGCGGAACACCCTGTGCGCGCTTTACTTTCGACAACCGCCTCCCCTAGTCAATGGGTCAGCATCCGATCTACGGATGAGAAAAGGGGCGAGTGACCCCGACCGGAGGAAACGAATGCTCATGCGCGCCACGGCTGCCTGCGCCGCCCTGCTCGCTCTCGCGGTGACCACGTCGGCACGGGCCGAGGACCTGGTCCGGCTCGGCAATCTCAAGTTCGCCCATTACGGCGCGATCTCCTACATGAAGGAGATCGCGCCGAAATACGGTCTCAAGATCGACGAGCGCGTCTTTCCCAAGGGCGCCGACATCTACCCGGCCATGGCAGTCGACCAGATCGACATCTCGGCCTCGGGCGGGGACGGCGCCGTGGCGGCGCGCGGCAACGGGGTCAAGCTCTACGTGGTCGCGGGCTTTGCCAATGGCGGCGTACGCATCCTCCGGCGTCCGGACCTCGAGATCAAATCGCTCGCCGACCTGAAGGGGAAAGGCCTGAAAGTTGCGACCGTGCGCGGCGGCACGCAGGACCTGATGCTCCTGGCCGAACTCGACAAGCATGGCATGACCTGGTCCGAGCGGTCCGGCAAGGACGTGCAGCTGACCTATTTCAACAACTACGCCGATCTCAATCAGGCGCTCGCCCAGAAATACGTCGACGTGATCTGCCAGAGCGAGCCCCAATCCACTCAGGCGATCAGCGCCGGCTACGCGGCCGAGGTGGTCAAGCCCTACGACACGCCGATCGGCATCCCGTACCGGCCGCTGGTGATGACGGAGAAGATGTACAACGAGCGGCCCGACGTCGCCGCCCGAGTGCTGAAGCTGTTCGTCGCCGCCACGAAGGCCTTCATCGACGACCCGGCGCTCGCCGAGAAATACGTGCGGGAACAGGTCTTCAAGGGCCAGCTCTCGAGCCAGGATTTCCGCGACGCCATGGACAACGCGAAGTATACCTATGACGTGCCGGCCGGCCACATGCAGGTGACCGCCGACTACATGACCAAGTACGGCCTCGGCAAGATGGTCAACCCGCCGAAGAGTGACGCGGAATGGGTGAAGCTCGACCTCCTGGAGAAGGCGAAAGCGGATCTCAAGATCAACTGAGGCCGATGAATGTCCCTGTCCTCGCTTCGCGGCGCCATCGTCCCGATCGGGCTCCTCGTCCTTTGGGAGATCCTGAGCCGCGCCGGCATCTTCTCGCCGATCGTGCTGCCGCCGCCGAGTGCGGTGGCGACGAAATGGGTCGCGGGCCTGATACCCGCATTCCCCTACGAGCCCGGCCAGCAGAGCTACCTGGCATGGCTCTTCTCAGGCGAGATGCCGCATGACGCGGTCGCGAGCCTCGCGCGGGTGCTCAGCGGCTTCTGCCTCGGTGCCGGCCTCGCCGTCCCGGCCGGCCTCCTGCTCGGGTCGAGCGATCGGTTGTTCAAGCTGTTCAACCCGCTGCTCGAGATCCTGCGTCCGATCCCGCCGATCGCCTACATTCCGCTCGCCATCGTCTGGTTCGGCCTCGGCAACCCGCCGGCCCTGTTCCTGATCGCGCTCGGCACGTTCTTCCCGGTTCTGGTGAACACCATCGCGGGGGTGCGGCAGGTCGACTCGATCTACATCCGCGCCGCCCGCAATCTCGGGGCGAATTCCTGGACGATGTTCCGCCGCGTGATCCTGCCGGCCGCCAGCCCGTTCGTGCTCGCCGGGATGCGGATCGGGATCGGCACAGCCTTCATCGTCGTGATCGTCGCCGAGATGATCGCGGTCTCGGACGGGCTCGGCTACCGGATCCTGGAGGCGCGCGAGTACATGTGGTCCGACAAGATCATCGGCGGGATGCTGACGATCGGCGTGCTCGGCCTCATCATCGACGGGGGAATGTCGCGGCTGAACGATCACCTCCTGCGCTGGCACCGCGGCCTGGAGCGATAGAAGCTCCGGCGGCCCGTCGCGGGCCGCGATGCCGGACAATGCGCTCCCGGAATCCGGGAGCTTCGTGAACCGATCGAGGTCTGGACGTCAGGATGTCGGCAGAGATCGTATTGGCCCATGCCAGCAAGGTGTTCGGCAGCGGGGATGCCGCCGTGCCGGCCCTCGACGACATCAACGCCGTCGTGCCGGAGGGCCAGTTCCTCTGCCTGCTGGGCCCGTCGGGCTGCGGCAAGTCCACCCTGCTCAACGCGATCGCGGGCTTCATGCCGCTGAGCGAGGGTCGCATCACGCTCGGCGGCGCGCCCGTCGAGGCGCCGGGGCCCGAGCGCGGCATGGTGTTTCAGGAATACGCGCTGTTCCCCTGGATGAGCGTCGAGGACAACGTGCGGTTCGGCCTCGACATCAAGGGTTTGCCGCGCGCCGAGGCGACGCCCATCGTGGACCGGATCATCGCGACGCTGGGGCTGGCCGATTTCCGCAAGCGTTACCCGAAGGACCTCTCTGGCGGCATGCGCCAGCGCGTCGCGATCGCCCGGATCCTCGCCCTCGACCCGCCCGTGATGCTGATGGACGAGCCCTTCGGCGCACTCGACGCCCTGACCCGGCGGACGCTGCAGGACGAGTTGCTGCGAATCTGGGCGACGTCGCGCAAGACCATCATCTTCGTGACCCACTCGATCGAGGAGGCGATCTACCTCGCCGACCGGATTCTCGTGATGACCTACCGCCCGGGCCGCCTCAAGCGCGACTTCATGGTCGAGATCCCGCGGCCGCGCGATACCGCCTCGGGCGAGTTCAACGCCCTGAAACGCGAGTTGGCGACCCTCGTCATGGAGGAGCAGCAGCGCTTCACCAACGCGGAACTGCACGGCACCGCGGTCGATTGACGGCAGTTGCGGCTTCGATACCCGATCCGCCGTGGACCCGGTTTCGCCAGCGCTCGGGTCGTGCCCGAAGTGCCGCAATCTGGCATCGCCTGATGAACGCTGATCCGGACGGCAACTCGACGCTGCGCCTCGTCATCGTCCTGGCGATGGCGGGCTTCGCCAGTACCTTCGCGGGCCGATCCGTCGAGCCGCTCGTCGGGGTGCTCGGCCGAGACCTTGCGAGCGACGCCCACACGGTTGCCCTCCTATCCACCGCCTTCGCCCTGCCCTACGCGCTGATCCAGCCCATCCTCGGTCCTGTGGGCGACGCGCTCGGCAAGGAGCGGGTGATGACGGGCTGCCTCGGCGTGCTGACGCTCGCGCTCGCGGCCTGCGCCGTGGCGGGCGACATTCGTCTCCTGTTCGGGCTGCGCATGATCGCCGGCGCTGCAGCGGGCGGCGTCGTGCCCCTCGCCCTCGCACTGATGGGGGACCGCATCCCGCTTGCGCGAAGGCAGGTCGCGATCGGGCGTTTTCTGGTCGCGATCGTGCTCGGCCAGCTGTCCGGCTCAACCTTCGCCGGCCTGATCGAGGGGCAGATCGGCTGGCAGGGCGTCTTCGCGATCACGGCATGCGTCGGCGCGCTCGGGTGCGGCGCGGCGCTTCTCGGCTTCGAACGGAAGGCCGGACCACCGCGCCGCGCACCGAACTTTCGCGAGGCCATCGCGCGCTACCGAAGCATCATCGCCAATCCACGGGCGCGGGTGCTGTTCACGGCCGTTTTCATCGAGGCGATCACGATCTTCGGCATCTTCCCGCATCTCGCGCCGCTGATCGAGGCCCGTGGAGAGGGTGGCCCGCGCGAGGCCGGACTCGCGCTCGCGGGCTTCGCGGTCGGCGGCCTCCTGTACTCTGCCCTGGTCGGGCTTCTGCTGCGCGTTCTCGGCCAGTCGCGCATGCTGATCGTCGGCGGCGCGATCTGCTCGGGCGCCCTGCTCGTCGTCGGTTCGGCGGGGCGGTGGCAGGTCGACGGCGCCGCGCTTCTCGCGATGGGGCTCGGCTTCTACATGCTCCACAACACCTTTCAGGTGCAGGTGACCGAAGTCGCCCCGGGCGCGCGCGCTTCGGCCGTCGCGCTGCACGCCTTCTCGTTCTTCTGCGGCCAAGCGCTCGGCGTCGCGATCCTCGGGGCCGCGCTCCAGGGGATCGGGCAGTTCGCCTCGCTCGCCGCCTGCGCAGCCGTCATGCTGACGCTCGGCATCGTCACGGCGCACCTGCTGGCGCGGCAGACTCCGAGACCCGTCGCGGAGGGACCTTGAGCGACCGGGATCCGGCTCGCCGTACCCGGAGGCCGATCCGCCTCTAGGTAGGAGGCAGGTCCACCGAACGATGCATCGAGCGAGGAGGACGGCATGGCCCTTACCAGCGACATCCGGGGCGTCATTCCCATCGCCCCCACGCCCTTTCACGACGATGGACGCGTCGACGAGCGCTCGATCGACCGCATGACGGACTTCTTCGCGGAGGCCGGGATCGACGGCATCACGATCCTCGGCCAGCTCGGCGAGGCACCGAAGCTCGACCATGCCGAGGGCGTGGCCATCGCACGGCGCGTGGTGTCCCGCACGAAGCTGCCGGTCGTCGTCGGCGTCTCGGCCCCCGGCTTCGCCGCCATGAGGGCGCTCACCCGCGAGGTCATGGATCTCGGCGCCGCCGGCGTGATGATCGCGCCCCCGAACACGCTGCGCAGCGACGACCAAGTCGCAGGCTACTACCGCAACGCCGCCGAGGCGATCGGTGGCGACGTGCCGTTCATCATCCAGGATTACCCGCTGACGTTCTCGGTCGTGATGACCCCGGCCGTGATTCGACGCATCGTGACCGAGAACCCGTCCTGCGTGATGCTCAAGCACGAGGATTGGCCGGGGCTCGACAAGATCACGGCTCTGCGCGGGTTCGAGCGAGACGGCTCGATGCGCCACATCGCGATCCTCGTCGGCAATGGCGGCCTGTTCCTCGACTTCGAGGCGGAGCGGGGCGCGGACGGCGCCAATACCGGCTATGCCTTCCCGGAGATGCTGGTCGACGTGGTTCGCCTCAGCGCAATGGGCCGGCGCGACGAGGCGCACGACCTGTTCGACGCCCATCTGCCCTATCTGCGCTACGAGCAGCAGCAGGGACCGCTCGGGCTCGCAGTGCGCAAGTACGTTTTCCGCCGGCGCGGCATCTTTACCTCGGACGCCCAGCGCAAGCCCTCCTCGACCCTGTCGCCCCAGGCCCGCGCCGAGGTCGATTACCTCCTCGCGCGCGTCGCGCGCGCCGACCCGCGCGCCCGCCTGCCGTGAGGCCGTACGGCGCGCCGAATCCGACGTCGGCCTTTCGACAGACGGTTCACGGAGGGAACACGGAGGATGAGAGCGATGCCTGAGCCATTCGACCCGTTGCCGGCCGCGAGCCTTCTGGCCGAGACCTGGCGGGCCGGACGTCTGATCTCCGAATTGCCGGCCGCCATCCGGCCGCGCACGATGGCGGAGGGATACGCCATTCAGGATCGCTTCCTCGACGCGATCGCGGCCGAGCGCGTAGGCTGGAAGCTGGCAATCGGAAGCCACAAGGGCAAGCGCGAATCCGGCATCGGCCGTTCGATTGCCGGCCACGTGCTGCGCGAGCACCTCTTCGCGGACGGAGCCCGCCTGCGGATGCCGAACGCGGCACCCGTCACGATCGAGTTCGAGATCGCCTTCATCGTCGGCCGGGACGTGCCTCCCGGCGAGACCGTGGCGGAACCTCTCAGCATCGTTTCCGAGACGCGGGCCGCCTTCGAGTTGGTCCTGTCGCGCTTCGTCGACCGGCGTGCCGTCGGCTGGCCGAGCTTCGCGGCCGACAACGCGGCCTTCCAGGCTCTGGTCCTCGGCGACAGGATCGATCCGGCCAGCCTGCCCGAAGTGGCGCGGACGCTGACCGTCAGCGTCGACGGGGTCGAGCGCGCCCGAGCCGTGAGCGGCGACGACGAGACTGATCCCTCGGCGGCTCTGGGCGACCTTCTGGCGCTCGCCCGCGAGCGGGGCTTCACGGTGCCGCGCGGCAGCATCGTGTCGACGGGCACGCTGTCGGCGCCCTTTCTGCAGACAGGGGCTGCCGCGATCAGCGCGACCTACCGCGATCGCCGCCTCAGCTTCTCGCTCGACAGGGAATGAGCGCGAGAAGGACAGCGCGGCCGCTCCTCGGGTCCGGGTATCGACGGGAGGCCGAAGCGCTCGCGGCGGGATCAATGGTAGGTTGCACTTGGAGGCGGCTCGCGTTCGATGCGCAAGGTCCGGGCAGCCGCGCCGACATCGCTCTCATCCGGGCCCGGAGACCGACATGCAGGCGTTCGACCACTTCGCCGATCCCCGCCGTGCCATCGATCGAAGCGTCGCGGTCGACGGCGCGGCGATGGTGCGTCGAGAGGCGGGGCACAGGCGGGCGCCTATCCTGGCGCTCACCTGGGCGGTCCGCCCATGGACCATCGCCCGATGACCGATTCCGCTCATGCCGACGACCTGGTCGATTGGATCCTCCGGCAAGCCCTCGCGCATGATGATCTCGGCAGCCTCCTGACGGGCTTCTGCGAGCGGCTGAACGCGGCCGGCCTCCCGGTCTGGCGCGCGAGCCTCGACCTGCCCACCATCGATCCGAGCTTCCGCGCGCTGACGCACAAATGGTGGCGCGACCGGCCCAGCGCCGTCGGCACCTTCCTGCACGGCCCCGAGCAGGAGCAGGCCTTCCAGCGCAGCGTGATCCACCATCTGCTCGCAAACGACCTGGAGGTGCATCGCTGGCAACTGGAGCGGGAGGCGAGCGCCCTCGGCTTCGACCTCCTGAACGAATTGAGGGACGCCGGCGCCACCGACTACGTGATGCGCCTGATCACGTTCGGCGACGGCCAGTCGGTCGTACGCGGGGTCGCCTTCTCGATCGCCACCGACCGCGCCGGCGGCTTCTCGGAGACGGAGATCGCGCAGGTCATGCGCTTCGTCCCGGCACTGGGCCTTGCCGCTTATCGCGTCAGCGCGGCCCGCACGGCCACGAACGCGTTGAGCGTGTATCTCGGTCCGAGCACGGCCCGGCGCGTCCTCGACGGCGAGATCCGGCGCGGCGAGGGCGAGCGAATCCCGGCGACAATTCTGTTCGCGGATCTGAGAGGCTTCACGGATTTCACCGAGCAGGCAGACCCGCTCGCGGTGGTCGCCCGGCTCGACCAGCATTTCGAAGCCATCGGCGATGCGGTAACGGCGCGGGGCGGCGAGATCCTGAAGTTTCTCGGCGACGGGCTGCTCGCGGTCTTTCCGGTCGCCGACGCCGAGGCCCAACCCTGCCCCGCCTGCGAGGCTGCTCTGCGCGCAGCCGAGGATGCGATCGCGGCCAATCTCCGCTTGAACGAACGGCACCGGATCTCGGGCGGGCACAACCTCGATATCGACGTGGCGCTCCACTTCGGAGACGTCGTCTACGGCAATGTCGGCGCAAGCCGGCGGCTCGACTTCACGGTGATCGGCCGCGCCGTCAACGAGGCCTGCCGGATGGAGTCTCTCTGCGACGCGCTCGGCCGCAACATCGTGCTGTCGGAGACCTTCGCGCATCGCTGCGCCCGGCCGACCCTGAAGCTCGGCACCTTCGCGCTGAGGGGGCTCAGGGAGCCGCGCTCACTCTATGGGATCGCGTGAGTGAGCCCCGCGCTCGTCGCTCACGCCGCGACCGCGCCGCGTGCGCCGAATGGCGGATCTTGGCGACATCCGCCGCCGTCGCGCTCGGGACCAGGCCGCCTCAGCGGGCACGCATCCAGTTCGTCGGGTCGGCGGGCGCCGCGCCCGTCGAGCGGGTTTGCGCGGGTGGCCAGGATGCCGGGCTCGCGCGCCGTGAACTCGTGGTAGTGGCTCACCTGCGTGTCGGCGAAGAGGAAGACGGACGGCGCCAGCGCCTCCCGCTCGAGCGGCGCCGCCTCGCCCGTGAGGTCCTGCGCCGGCGCTTGGGCGAGCGATGCCCCGAGAAGGCCGAGCGCCGCGATCGCGCGAGCCGTCCGTCGTTCCATCGCAAGCCCCTCCCGTGGAGCGGCGGGCCTCGCATGGGCGCCGCCTTTTCCAGCGAGTATGGCGCCGCGTCGTCCAGTCGTCCTGATGAAAAAGTCCGTAGAACCTTGCGAGCGGATCAGAAGGTCGCGCATGGATGCTGGCCCTGAACGGACCGGGACTGTATTGGGGCGCTGCGGCCTACAGCATCTCCGGGGCCGGCTGCTCGCCGCCGAACCAGCTCCGCTCCAGGAGCGCGCGGGCCTCGCCCGCCGTGGCCTCGTCGCCGCAGGCTTGCGCCGCCCGCAGCAGGCCCGATGCCGCCCAGCCGTTGTTCGGCGCGCGCTTCAGCGCCTCTCTGAAGGCGGCCGCCGCCTCCTCGGGCCGGCCCTGCGCCAGGAGCGCCGCGCCGAGGGATTGGCGGACGGGAAAGTACCAGAACGGCGGCTCCATGTAGGGCAGCCGGTCCTGGATGGCGGCGGCCTCGGCGAGGAGCGCGACGGCGCGCGCCTCCTCGCGCTGGGCCCGCGCCACCCGCGCCCTCACGACATGGGCCGCGATGGCGAGAATGTCGGGCGCCGGCACGCCGGCCTCGGGCATGGCCGCGATGGCGGGCTGGCGCGCCAGCTCGTCGATCGCGGCCGCTTCGGAGAGCGCCTCTTCCGGCCGCCCGAGCCGGGCCAGGGCCTCGCCCCGCGCGTAGTGCCAGTGGGCGCACACCAGCGGGAAGGATGCGTCGGGCGCCGGCAGGGCCAGGACGGTTTCGGGCGCGGAGAACCGGGCATGGGCGACATAGGGCGCGGCCGCGATGGGCTGGGTCCAGGGAATCTCGCGCTTGGCGCGGTCGGTGACGATGCCGGCGAGCTTGTCCGCCGCCGCGGTCGCCGTCGCCCCGTCCCCGCCCATCAGGGCAGAGATCAGCACGAAGTGGACGTTGTGGGCGTAGTAGGCGTGGGCGTAGAGCAGGCTCGCGCCCCCGCCCGCGACGAAGGCCTCGTCGGCCGCCACCGCGGCGCGGTTCGCGGCGAGGCTCTCGCGCCACTGCCCGAGCCGGTACCAGATGTGGCTCGGCATGTGCACGATGTGGCCGGTGCCGGGCATCAGGGCGGCGAGGCGGGCCGCGTGGGGCGCGGCCCGCTCCGGCCGGTCGGAGGCCTCCACCGTGTGGATGTAGAGGTGGATCGCCCCGGGATGATCGGGGTTCGGGGTGATCGCCGAGCCCGCCCGCAGGCCAAGGACGCCCTCGATCAGCGCGAGCGTCCGGTCCGTCGCGCCCTTCGGCTCGTGGCCGCCAGCCTCCCAGTAATCCCAGGGCGACAGGTTCATCAGCGCGTCGGCAGTCAGGAGCGCGATCTCGGCATCGTCGGGGAAGCGCGCCTGCACCCGCTCCATCGCGTCCGCGAAGGCGCGGTCGAGGGGCTTGCGGTCGACCGGCGGCGGGTCGGCGTAGCGCTGCGACAGCGCCTCGATCAGCGCCGCCTGCTCGGGCGCGGCGCCCGCGAGCGTCGCCGCCCGGGCGAGGACGGCGCGCGCGCGCGGCACCGCGTCGGCATCCATCGGGTAGTTGATGTGCGGCCCGAGCACCCAGGCCTCGCCCCAGAGGCACATCGCGCAGCCCGGGTCGATGGCCTGCGCCGCCCGGAAGGCGCGCGCGGCCTCGGCGTGGTTGAAGCCCCAGGCGAGCCGGTAGCCCTGGTCGAAATAGGCCTGCGCCTCGGCGCTCGCGGTGCCGACCGGCCAGCTCAGCGTGCCGAGGTCGGCGTAGAGCGGCGGCTTGGCCGCGCTCGTCGGCGCGGCGGCGCCGCGCGGCAGGTCGCGGGCATAGGGGCCGACCTCGGTCCGGCCCGGCGCAGGTTGCGCGCCCGGATGGACGTGCACCGGTCCCGGGGCCGAGGGCTCGCCGGCATGCGCCGGAGCGGCGGCCAGCGCTGCCGCGAGCGCGGCCATGGAGACGGATCTGGCGATCATCGCGACCCTCCCGCGCCGGGCTGACGCCTGGGGACCGGATCGATGATGCAGCAATCTGGCCGGGCGGCGCGCTTAAGAAAGCGTGTTCCGATCCGCACGGGAGAGGAGACCCGCGCTGACGGAGCCGCGAGCCCGGCAAAGGCGACCGTGGATGGTCGCCGGGATCCGTCAGGCCACGAGCGGCTGCGGCCGGCGCACGGCGCGGCCGGCCTGCACAAGCACGTCGAGGGGCAGCCAGGGGCGCTTCATGCAGATCGCGGCGTCGGGGAGGTCGCGCGCGCTGGCGTCGGGGGCGTCCGACGTCACAACGAGGCGGATCGCCGGCCAGAGCTTGCCGACCGCGCGGGCGAGCTGCACGCCGTCCATGCTGCCCGCGAGCGACGGGCCGGTGAACAGCATGGCGACGTCCTCGCCGCAGCGTTGCAGGACCTCGACGGCCGCCTCGCCGCTCGCGCAGGTGATGACGTCGAGCTCGGTTTCCTCAAGGAGTGCGACGGCGCGCTCGCGATCCGCCGCGACGTCATCCACGATGAGGGCCATGGGGGCCGTGTGGGTGACTTTCCGCATCAATCCTCTCCTTTGCGGGTTTCGGCACGCAGGCGCTTGGCGAGATCCTCGGCCAGTTTCCTCAGACGATCCGGCGGCGTCTCGCGAACCACGGGCTCGTAGAGATCGGCCAGGTCGTGGGCGATGCCGTTGAGGCACGGGTCGTCGGTGGCGCTAGACCGGACCGGACCCTGGGCATTGCAGTCTCGCACGGCGCCTCCCTTCGAGAGGATGCCGTTCTCATCCTCCCCGACCTTCGCTTAACCTGTGGCAATCTTCGTAATCCAATGATCGCGGGCACGGATGGTTGCATCACGGTCGCCCCCGGCCCGGGCGCCCGCGGCACGCGGCGTCCGGCGAGGCTCAGAACCGCACCCGATCGCCGCCCATCAGAGCCAGCATCTCGCGCGCCTCGTCGGGCGTCGCGACGGCCAGCCCGAGCCCCTCGATGATGCCGCGCACGCGCCGGACCTGATCGGCGTTCGTCCGGGCGAGCTCGCCCGGCCCGATCCAGAGGCTGTCCTCGAGGCCGACGCGCACGTTCCCGCCCATCGCGGCGGCCATCGCGGCGATCGCCATCTGGCTGCGGCCCGCGCCGAGGACGGACCAGCGATAGAGGTCGCCGAACAGCCGGTCGGCCGTGCGCTTCATGTGCATCACGTCGTCCGGATGCGCCCCGATCCCGCCCTGCAGGCCGAAGACGGTCTGGATGAACAGCGGCGCCTGCACGAGGCCGCGGTCGAGAAAATATTTCAGGTTGTAGAGGTGCGCGGTGTCGTAGCACTCGAACTCGAAGCGGGTGCCGTTCGGGCCGCAGGTCGTCAGGATATGCTCGATCTGGCCGAAGGTGTTGCGGAAGATGATGTCCTTGTTGCCGAGATAGTCCCGCTCCCACGCGTGCTTCAGGTCCTTGAAGCGGTCGAGCATGCCGAACAGGCCGAAATTCATCGAGCCGAGATTGAGCGAGGCGATCTCGGGCGCGAAGGTCGCGGCCGGGCGCACGCGCTCCTCGATCGACATAGTCGGGGCGCCCCCCGTAGTGATGTTGACTACGCAGTCGGTGCGCTGCCGGATCCGGGGCAGGAAGCGCGCGAAGGCCTCGGGCGACTGGTCGGGCTCGCCGGTCCCGGGGTCGCGGGCGTGCAGGTGGACGATGGCCGCACCGGCTTCGGCAGCGCCGACCGCCGCGTCGGCGATCTCCTCGGGCGTGACCGGCAGGTGGGGCGACATGCTCGGCGTGTGGATCGCGCCCGTGACGGCACAGGTGATGATCACTTTGCGCGGCGCGGCCATGGCTCGATCTCCCTGAAGCTTTTCGAGGACGCGCGCTCCTATACCAGACCCCCGACATGCAGCAGGAGGCCGGCCGCCGCGCAGGCGGCGAGGGTCGCGATCATGCTGGTCTGGAACCGGAACACGGCCACGACCGCCGCGAGCGCGAGCAGCAGCGCCCAAGGGTT
>NZ_JBAWTG010000075.1:0-22739 GCF_037106235.1 Methylobacterium nigriterrae
GTCCGCCCTCAGCCTGATGCAGGCGACTTTTGCTCAGCAGAGGGCCGGTCCGACCAGCGAGGAGCGCGACATCGCGAAGGCCAAGGTCGAGCTCGCGAACGCGGCTCTCGCGGTTCTCGAAGCGAGGCTTGGCAAGACCACGCTCGTCGCGCCGAGCGACGGCGTGGTGGGCCTGCTCGTAGCCGAGCCCGGCGAAGCGATCTCACCCGGACAGCCGGTCATGACGTTGTCGGCGGCAAGCGAGCCCTGGTTCACCTTCACGATTCGCGAAGACCGGCTCGCGGGCATGACGCTCGGCACAGCACTGACGCTGCGGACGGTAAGCGGCGAAGACATCCAGGCTCAGGTCAGCGAGGTGCGACCGCTCGGCGAGTTCGCCGTCTGGCGCGCGGCACGCGCCGTCGGCGACCACGACGTGAACAGCTTCCTCGTGCGGGCCGATGCCGGCGCACCGGTGCGAGAAGTGGAGCCAGGCATGACGGTCTGGATCAGCCGCAGACGTGAATGATCCGGAGCTGCATGAGGCCTGCCGGGTCTTGCGCGATCTTGTCATTGCAGCTCGACGTGCGGCGCCTAGAACCCGACGAGGTGCTGTTTGCCCAGGGCGCGGTTGATCCTTCGCTCTACGTCGTTGTATCCGGCGTCCGCTCAACCGCCGCGTGCCACTCAGGCGCGATCTGCTGCTTCCCTCCGAGACGAGACGATCACGCTGCGGCTGCCATCAGCGTCGCTTTCAGCGCGTCATCCAGACCCTGTGCGACCGGGTCGACCATCGCGTTCTTGAACTGGCCGAAGGTGCTGACCGGCCGATCGTACTCGAACGCAACCTGACCGTCGGTCGCTTCGCGCAACAAGACCCTTATCGGTGCGTACAGCGCGGCGGAGAGGGCGTGGCGCGTCATGCGCGAGGCGGTCAAGGGATTGCCGATGTCGTACTGGACGGCCTTGCGCCGCAGGTCGGCGATCGACAGCAGCCCCCCGTGATCCCGGCTCCCGAAGATCGACAGGGGAGCCGCGTTCGCGAGCAGCGTTCGCGCCCGCCCGACCTGTCCGGCCTGAAGCAGCTCGGCATAGCCGTGATCGAGCCGCGGGACTGCAGCCTCCAGCGCGGCCCGCACGGCTTCGAAGGTCTTGCTTGAACCGATCGTGACGTGCTCGACCGTGACGTGTGTGGACGAGACCTGCGCGGCCATGATCTTGATCCTTTCGTGAAGGCTTGAGCGCGGCGCTCGCGCCGCAAAGGGTGACGCTCACGCGGCCTCGAGCGCGAGCGCGATGCCCTGGCCGCCGCCGATGCAGAGGGTGACGAGGCCGCGCCGGATGCCGTCACGCCGCATCGCGTGGAGGAGCCGCGTGGTCAGCACCGCCCCCGTCGCGCCGATCGGGTGGCCGTGCGCGATCGCTCCGCCCTCGACGTTGACGATGTCCTCCGGCAGGCTGAGCTCCGCCGCGACGGCGAGCGGCACCACCGCGAAGGCCTCGTTGATCTCGACGCGCTCGAGGTTGCCGAGGCGCCAGCCCGCCCGCTCGAGGGCTTGGCGCACGGCCGGCACCGGGCCGAGGCCGAACAGTCCCGGCTCGACCGCGCCGACCCCGTAGGCGACGAGCCGGGCCATCGGGGCGATGCCGTTCGCCTCGGCGAAGCCCCGCTCGGCCACGATCATCGCCGCCGCGCCGCTGTTGAGCCCGGGCGCGTTACCCGCCGTGATGGTGCCGTCCGACCGGAAGGCGGGCCTCAGCTTGGCGAGGGTCTCGGGCGTCGTGTCCGGGCGGGGCGCCTCGTCGCGGGCGAAGCGCTCGGTGTCCTTGCGGCCCTTGACCTCCACCGGAACGATCTCGGCCTCGAAAAGCCCCTTCGCCTGCGCGGCAGCGAAGCGCTCCTGAGAGCGGGCCGCCCACGCATCCTGCGCCGTGCGGCCGATCTGAGATCGTGCAGCCACGTCCTCCGTGTGCCGGCCCGAATGCTCGCCGGAGAAGGCGTCGTGCAGCCCGTCCGTCAGCATGCTGTCGAGGATCTCGGCCGCGCCCATGCGGTAGCCCCAGCGCCCGCCCATCATCAGGTAAGGGGCCCGGTCCATGTTCTCCATGCCGCCGGCGACCGCCGCGTCGTGGTGGCCAAGGCGGATCTCGTCGGCGGCCGTGGCGATCGCCTGGGCACCCGAGCCGCAGACGCGGTTGACGGTGAGTGCCGGGACCGAGACCGGCACGCCGCCGCCGATCGCCGCTTGGCGAGCCGGGTTCATGCGGTTGCCGGCCTGGATGACGTTGCCCATCACGACACTGCCGAGGCGGCCCGCATCCAGGCCGGCCCGGCGCAGGGTCTCGCGCACGACGGCCGCGCCGAGCTCCGTCGCGGGCATTTCCTTGAGGCTGCCGCCATAGGCGCCGATCGCGGTCCGGAGCGGATGGCAGAGGACGATCTCGCGGCTGGACATGGCATGGTCTCCGAGGTCAGCGGGAAGGGTGGTGCAGGCTCTTCGGCCGGATCAGGCAGCGGGCGCGGCGGCGCGCGCCTCCGGCAGGTCGAACAGGAGGCAGGTGGAACTCGCCGTGGCGCAGAGGCGGTTCGCCGCGTCGCTGAGCCGCGCCTCGGCGACCGCCTGGCGGCGGCCGGCATGGACGACGTGGCCCACCGCCGTGAGGACACCCGAGGCCGCGGTCACGGCCCGCAGGTAGTTCACCTTGATCTCCAGCGTGGTGTAGCCGCGCCCGAGCGGCAGGGTTGAGTGCACCGCGCATCCCGTCACGCTGTCGAGGAGCGAGGCGATGGCTCCGCCGTGGACCGAGCCCAGCGGGTTGTAGAGGTGCTCGTCCGCCCCCATCCGCATCGTCACCCGGCCCGCATCCGCCGAGACGAGATCGATCCCGAGGAGCGCGATCAGCGGCGGAGGCGGCACGTCGCCGGCGATGAGGGCCCGCAGGAAGTCGAGGCCGGCGCGGGCCTGGCCCGCTCGCGCGGTCACCCGCGGATCGGCCCATTCGACGACCCGACGCCGCACCGGCGCGGCCGGAACGGCAGTGAGCGAGGGGGAGACGAGCGCGTCAGTGGGCATCGGCCGTTGGTCCTCTCGGCGGGGCGACCCGGCGCATCAGGGGCACCAGGACAGTGGCGAGGGCGAAGCAGACTGTGATGGCGACGAAGGCGTCGGCGTAGGTCATGGTCTGGGCCTCGCGGTAGGCGAGGGCCCACAGCTGGCGCAGCGCGGCCGCGTGGCCGTGGGATGGATCGCCCGCGAAGGCACCCGATATCCGCGCCTCCATGCCTCGTAGGGCCGCGAGCATCGCCGGATTGGTCGGGTTGAGGTGCTCGGCGAGCCGCAGGAAGTGCAGGTTGGTGCGGTCGTTGAGGATGGTCGCGCAGGCCGCGATGCCGATGGCACCGCCGAGATTGCGCATCAGGTTGAACAGGCCCGAGGCGAGCTTCAGCTTGGCCGGATCGAGACCGCCGAGGGTCAGCGTCACGGTCGGCGCCACCGCGAATTGCTGGGCGAAGCCGCGCAGGGCCTGCGGCAGCAGCAGTTCGCCCGAGCCCCACGCGTGCGTGATCGGTGTGAACGACCACATGCTGAGGCCGAACAGGGCGAGCCCGAACATCATCAGCCAGCGCAGGTCGACTCGCTTGGCGAGGATCGCGTAGACCGGGATCGCCATCACCTGGAACACGCCGGTGGAGAAGACGGCGAGCCCAATCTGCAGGGCGGAGAAGCCGCGCACCCGCCCGAGGAAGAGCGGCGTCAGGTAGATCGTGGCGAAGATGCCGATGCCTGTGACGAAGGAGAACAGGCAGCCGAGGGCGAAGTTGCGGCTCTTGAGCGCCGTCAGATCGACGATCGGGTGCGCGTAGGTCAGGCTCCGCCAGACGAAGCCGATTCCGGAGAGGCCCGAGATCCAGGCGGTTGCCCGGATCGTCGCGTCCTCGGTCCAGTTCCAGCGCGGCCCCTCCTCAAGGGTGTATTCGAGGCAGCCGAGGAACAGCGCCATCAGGGCGATGCCGAGCCAGTCCGTGGTCTTCAGGAGCGCGGGCTCGGGCTCGTCGATGCGCACCATCAGCGGCACGACGACGGCCACGAAGATCCCGGGCACGAGGTTGACGAAGAACAGCCAGTGCCAGGAGAAGTTGTCGGTGATCCAGCCGCCCACCGTTGGTCCGAGCGTCGGCGCGAGGGAGGAGAGCGCTCCGATGGTCGCGGCGGCCACAACCATCTTCTTGCCGGGGAAGAAGGCGAAGGCGGTGGTGAACACCGTCGGGATCATCGAGCCGCCGAGGAAGCCCTGCAGCGCCCGGAAGGCGATCATGCTCTCGATGTCCCAGGCCCAGCCGCAGAGCAGGCTCGTGGCGGTGAAACCGGCAGCCGAGGCACAGAACAGCCAGCGGGTCGACATCACCTGGGCGAGGAAGCCCGAGAGCGGGATCACGATGATCTCGGCGATGAGGTAGCTGGTCTGCACCCAGGCGACCTCGTCCGGGCTCGCCGAGAGCCCGCCGCCGATGTCCTTCAGCGAGGCCGAGACAATCTGGATGTCGAGAAGCGCGATGAAGAAGCCGACGCACATGACCGCGAAGGCGAAGACCTTCTGGCCATCGCTCAGCTCCGCTCTCGCAGGGGCGGGAGGGGGCGAGGCATGGGGCCGGTCGCCGGCGGCCGCGGCGGCGCTCATCGGGCGAGCTCGCCGACCACGACACCCTCGCTCCGGGTCGGGCCATCGGGTTCGGCCGTGCCGCCACGGCGGTCGACCGAGGCCGTCACCGAGAGGCCGGGACGCAGGCGCCCGAGCCGCCCGGCTTCGCCGTCGAGGCGGATGCGCACCGGCACGCGCTGGACGATCTTGGTGAAGTTGCCGGTGGCGTTCTCGGGCGGCAGCACGCTGAACTGCGCGCCGGTCGCGGGCGCGAGGCTCTCGACATGGCCGCGGAAGGTCTCGTCCGGGAGCACGTCCGCCACCACGCTTGCGGATTGGCCGGGGCGCATCTCGGCGAGCTGGCTCTCCTTGAAGTTCGCGTCGACCCAGAGCCCCTGCGCCGGCACCAGCGCGACGAGGCTCGCGCCGGGCGTGGCGTAGGAGCCGGTGCGGGCGCTGCGATTGCCGACCACGCCGTCGATCGGCGCCCGGATCTCGGTGTAGCCGAGGTTCAGCCGGGCGACGTCGCGCTCGGCCAGCGCCTGGTCGCGCGCGGCCTCGGCTTGCTGGGTCTGCGTGTCGATGACCGCGACCTTGCGCTCGGCGGCCTCCAGGTTGGCGCGGGCCCTCGCGACCGCGGCCGCTGCCTTCTTGTCGTCCGCCTCGGCCTGCTCGAAGCGTTGCTCGGAGGCGTAGCGGCTCGCCGAGAGCTGACGGTAGCGGGTGTAGTCGAACCGGGTGCGGGCTGCCTCGGCCTCCGCCCCGGCGAGATCGGCGCGCGTTTGCGCGATCACGGCCTCCTGCAGGCGCCGGTTGGCGGCGAGGTTGAGGAGCGTCGCCTCCTGCCCTGCGACCGCCGCCTCGGCCCGGGCCAGCGCCGCGCGGTAGTCGCGGTCGTCGATGCGGATGAGGAGGTCGCCGGCCCGGACACGCTGGTTGTCGGCCACGAGCACGGCGGCGACGAACCCCGAGACGCGCGGCGCGATGACCGTGACGTCGCCGCCCACATAGGCGTCGTCGGTGCTCTCGAGGAAGCGGCCGGTCTCCCACCAGTGGCGCCCGTAGGCACCGCCGCCCGCGAGCGCCAGGATCGCGAGGCCGACGAGCGCCGCCCGCTTGCGCGACCCGCGTCGCCGCGGCGCGGCGAGGCCCGCGGATGCCCCGGCCCTCTCGAAGGCATCGATCGTCGCGGCCTCGCCCATCGTCGGGTCCTCCGAACCTCAGATCGTGGTCCGGCGCTCGAAGCGGCGCCGAAGGGATTCGCTCGCGGCCGGGCCGGCCACCACGCGCACGCCGTCGGCGAGCGGGCGGCCGGTCCGGCGATCCACCACGACCGGATCGACGGCCAGACCGCTCTCGGGATCGACGAGGGTCACGCTCTCGCCCTCGGGGGCGAGGTGCCGGTTGCCCCAGGCGAACAGGGTCCACAGCACCGGCCGGAAATCGCGCCCCTTCTCGGTCAGCACGTACTCGTATCGCGGCGGCCGGTCCTGGTAGCGCCGCCGTTCCAGAAGCCCTGCTTCGCAGAGCGCCTTGAGGCGGCGGGTCAGCATGTTGGGCGCGATGCCCAAGCTCTGCTCGAACTGGTCGAAGCGGGTCAGGCCGTAGAAGGCGTCCCGCAGGATGAGGATGCTCCACCATTCGCCGATCCGCTCCAGGGAGCGGGCGACGGGGCAGGGCATCTGGTCGAAGGATGTGCGTTGCATGATGCAAATAAGAGCCAGTAACTTGCATTATGCAAGTGACATGGCGCACATCGGGTGACGGTTGGCTCTCGGATGTCGATGGTCGGGGCGACCCAAGTGCGAGCCCGACGGCCGCAAGGCGGGTCCGCAACCCACACCGATCATCCGGCGCGGTCGCTGACAGTCGCATGCCGAGCGATGGCTAAGGCGCTCGGAACGGAGCAGACTCCCGCAGGATGGGAACCGTGGCTCCTACATCCGGGACAGAACGGTCAACGACCTCCGGTCACCGACAGGGAGGTGGATCATGAAGATCGTCGTCATCGGCGGCACCGGCCTGATCGGCTCGAAGACCGTCGCGATCCTGCGGCAGCACGGTCATGAGGTCGCCGCCGCCTCGCCCAAAACCGGCGTCAACACCATCACCGGCGCGGGGCTCGATGAGGCATTGGCCGGCACGCAGGTGGTGGTCGACCTCGCCAATTCGCCCTCGTTCGAGGACAGAGCGGTGCTGGAGTTCTTCGAGACTTCCGGCCGCAACCTTCTCGCGGCCGAGGCCACAGCCGGCGTCCGGCACCATGTCGCTCTCTCCATCGTCGGGACCGACCGGTCCCCCGACAACGGCTACTTCCGTGCCAAGGTCGCTCAGGAGAGGCTGATCGAGAGCTCCGGCATCCCCTACACCATCGTCCGCGCGACCCAGTTCCTGGAGTTCCTCGGCGCCATCGCCGCCTCGGGTGCGGATGGAGACATCGTCAGGATCTCACCCGGCCTGTTCCAGCCCATCGCGGCGGACGACGTCGCAGCGATCATCGCTGACGTGGCGCTCGCGGATCCGCGGAACGGCATCGTCGAGATCGCCGGTCCGGAACGCGCGCCGTTCGACGAGATCGTGGCCCGCTACCTGAAGGCGGTCGGCGACCAACGCGAGGTCGTAGGCGACCCCGAGGCCCGTTACTTCGGCAGCCGGGTCGAGGAGCACTCGCTCGTTCCGTTGGGCGAGGCACGCCTCGGCCGGTTCGGGCTGGACGAGTGGCTCCGTCGATCGCAGGCGGCAGCTTGATCCCGCATCCGGCAATCGAAGGATACGGTCCGATGAAAGGTATTCTCCTTTCGCTGCTCGTCGCGATCGTGCCATTCGGCGCCGCCCTCGCCGAAGCCCCGAAGGGAGAGAACGCCAAGGTGACTGTCGTCTACGAGCACGATCTGCCGAACGTCCCCGGCAAGAGCGTCAAGGGCGTGCTCGTCGAGTATGGGCCAGGCGGCTTCTCACCCGGCCACACCCATCCGAAATCTGCCTTCATCTACGCGACCGTTCTCGAGGGAGCGATCCGCAGTCAGGTCAACGACGGGCCGGTGACGACCTACAAGGCCGGGCAGAACTTCACGGAGCGGCCCGGCGACCGCCACAGCGTCGGTGCCAATGCCAGCGGGATGGAGCCGGCCAAGCTCCTGGCCGTGTTCGTGCTGGACACGAACGAGACCGAACTGGTGATTCCATTTGGGAACTGAGATTTTGTATTCCTCACGTGGACGTGCATTCAGGGAGCTAGGTCAAATCAAGGCGACGATAGCCGACATGAAGCTTCGCGAAGCGAAAGCCGATCGAAAACAGACCTCGCTGAACTTCAAACGCGTTTAGTCCACTGCCCAGCAGACTGCACCGCCCCTGCCTGAGGGGTTGGGACCGTGCCGACAGGAGCACCGGAGATCGATCGTGGCCGGCTTCCCATATTCTGACGAGAGCACCGTCGGTGAATGAAAGGCGCACGGCAGAAACTTCTGAGCACGTATAATAGAAGTTTGATGACCTGAAATTCGATGAAATAAATGATTTGCCGTCGCTAACACGATGCGCAGCAGACATGTTTCCGTCAGATCAGCAGGAGGAAGCTATGCCTAGATCGTTGTCGCTCTCTTCCCAAGGAGTTCGAGCTGTTTCGGTCACTGTCGTCGTTTCATTAGTCGCCATCTTAGGAAGTATAGCTCTTGCGCAGCAGGACAAGTATAGCTTGAGCGTACCGGGCGGGCTCTCGTTCTCCGAGTTCAGGGGATATGAAGATTGGCAGCTTGTCTCTCTCAGTCACAGCGACAAACTTGTCGCGGTGATCCTAGCTAATCCCTCGATGATCAATGCTTACCGAGCCGGCATTCCCGGCAACGGCAAACCGTTCCCGGACGGCGCCAAGATGGCAAAAATCCACTGGAACCCGGCAAAGCAGGAATTTTTCCCAGAAACGACGGTGCCGGGCACTCAGCACGACGTAGATTTCATGGTGAAGGACGGCAAGAGGTTCGCCGACAGCGGCGGGTGGGGATATGCCGTGTTCGAGTACGACTCGGCGTCCGGTACATTCTCTGCCGGCACGCAGGATAGTCAGCCGCCGCAGGCGAACGACGCCAAGTGCGGATTCGCGTGCCACACCATCGTGGAGAAAAGAGATTACGTTTTTACGGAGTACGGAAGGAGGTAGCGGGGATGCGGTGTGGTCCGAGGTGGCTCTTGGCGGAACGAGAGCGAGTTTCTGCGTGCTGCCGTTCGCTTCAAGCGCAATGCACACGTTGAATTTGATACCTTGGGCTTCCGCGTAGCTAGAGCCGTAGATCCCTGACCGGAACCACTTCGGAACAGACCCAGCAGCACCAGCCGGCCTCAAGCCTGAGGTCCGGAATGGAGCGTTGGCGATGGTCAGGCGCCAGCCAAGGTTCGGTGAGGGGAGGGACGTCGCATGGTGCTGACGGCTGCCACGATCGTCGTTGCCTTTGCTGGCGTCCTCCTGATCTGCTTCATGAAGGGCGCATTTGGCGGCGGCTTTGCCATCGTCGGCATTCCGCTGTTGTCGATCGTGATGGATCCGGTGACGGCTGGTGGTCTGCTCGCACCATTGTTCGTCGCGATGGACCTGTTCGCATTGCGATACTGGAAGCCCTCGACTTGGTCGAAACCGGACCTCATGCTGCTATTGCCGGGCCTCGTGATCGGGATTGGGCTCGGCTACTTGCTATTCCGCATCCTCGACCACCGCGCCATAGCGATCGTCATGGCTGCGATCACATTGATCTTCGTCGGGCTCTGGTTTGTCGGAGGGGCGAAGGTGACGATCCGTCCGCGCTCGACGCCGAAAGCGGTCACCGCCGGTCTCGCCTCGGGCGTGACCACCATGGTGGCTCATTCGGGAGGACCGCCGCTGGCGATGTACCTCCTGCCCCTCGGCTTGAGCAAGGACGTCTATGCGGGCACGACGAGCCTGTTCTTCACTGTGGGCAATCTGATCAAGGCGGTGCCTTGGCTGCTGTTGGTGAGACCATCGGGCAACATCTTGATATTGATGGCGATTTGCACGCTCGCCATCCCCACCGGAGTATGGCTTGGCTGGCGGCTTCACGGAAGGTTGGATCAACGTCAGCTCTATCAGGCCTGTTATGCATTATTGATCGTCACGTCACTGAAGCTGTTGTGGGACGGCATGTCTGGCTATCTCGCCTGAATTCGGATTGCGGAGTTCGTGGCCGCTCGTTTCCATGGTGCGCCTACGGAATGCCTGCGCAGCCACGCACGGGAGCGCACCAGCTTTTGTGCTTGGTGGTTTCAGATGCTGAGCGGAGCATCGGCGCGCATCCTGTTTCGAGCCCTGAGGCAGTGGGCACCGGCCGTGGGATTGGTCGTGACATCCGTTGGATCATTCGAGCAATGGGAGCAAATCGCCCCGCTGCTGCCAGCCCGGAAATCCCCGACGGGTCGGCCTGCCGAGGACCACCGCCGGATCCTGAACGAGATGCTGTGAATCGGAGTGCACGGGCGCTCGCGGGGAAGATCTGCCGGCACGTCATGGCCCTGTCGGGACCGACCTAACGACCTGCATGCGAGGTATCTCGCGACGACACCAAGGAACACCGATATGCTCTCCGGATCCTCAGGTGAACCAAGAGCGCGAGACGATGCGCGAATTTCGGAGTTCGAGGCGCAACGGCCGAGATTGCTGCGCCTCGGCTATCGCATGCTCGGTTCAGTGAGCGAGGCCGAAGACATCGTCCAGGAAGCCTGGCTGCGCTGGGCAGGCGTTCAGGACGGGGTCGCGACGCCTGCTGCCTACCTCACGCGCATCGTGACGCGGCTTTGCCTCGACCACATGAAATCGGCGCGCGCTCGCCGCGAAACCTATGTCGGTGCTTGGCTTCCCGAACCGCTCATGGACGCGATCGAGCCCGATGAAGGAGTCACGGACGACGTTACGATGACGCTGATGCTGGCGCTGGAGCGACTGTCACCGCTCGAACGGGCGGCCTTCCTCCTGCACGACGTGTTCGAGGTTGCGCTGCCCGAGGTGGCGGCAACGCTGGATCGCGCACCGGCTGCCGTGCGTCAGCTCGCGGTGCGCGCCCGTAAGCACGTCGAGTCCGGGCGCCAACGATATCGCGTGAACGCGGCGGAGGCCGAACGTATTGCGCGCGCCTTCTTCGCCGCCTCGCGCGACGGCGACACGGCGGCACTCGCATCGTTGCTCGCCGCCGATGTCGAACTCCGCTCGGACGGCGGTGGCCGCGTTCTCGCCTATCCCAACGTGATCCACGGCATCGATCGACTTCTTCGGCTTTTTGCAGGGCTCTCAGGCAAGGCGTACTTCCAATCCGTTCTTCTTCGCACCGCGATCATTGACGGATTGCCGGGCTACGTCAGCGTTGATCGAAGTGGTGTGCTTCAGACTACGGCCCTTGAAGTCAGGGACGGGCGCATCACCGCGATCTATATGGTGCGCAATCCCGACAAACTTCGGCACGTCGCCGACGCGCTCGACAGGTAATTCAGCAGAAGGGCGCAGGCAGTCCACGAGAACGGGCTCTTTCCGAAACCCGTCGATCGAAATGCTCGGGACGTGGCCCCCCGAGGCCAGGATGAGCCCGTACAAGGTCGCGAAGGCGAGGCAGTCAGGTGAGGCACGCATCAGGCGCTCCTCCCATTGCCGGTCGAAGCGGTCAGCCAAGCATCGAACCGCGTCGGCATGATGCGCGCGTTCGCCCCCGGCGTCAGCGTGGTATTCGTGATCGGGATGCCCGCCGCCGCGATCAGCTGCTCCTGCGCCAGCTTGGCCCGTAGGTAGCATTGGCGGCGGCCCGAGAGACTTCCGCTCGAGATCCGGAGGCTCGCCGTCCGGCCGGAGCAGGATCCGCGGGACTGTCACCTCGATCTAGGCGCGAACTCGATGATCTGGGCACCGGCCCCTTGCCGCTGTCGGGAACACTCTCACGCTCCTCGCTCCCGCGGCGCATCAGTGCGCTTCCGTGCGGCCAAAGTGCATGACTGGTGAATCACTTGGCATGGAGCGTAGGTCTATCCGGAACCTTCGCCGGCCAAGTCCAACGCGCGGACGTTCACGCCACCGTCGCTCGATAGGCACGGTACGAACCACCAGCTCCGACCTTAAGGAGATCGCGATGAAGATCCTGATCGTCCTGACCTCTCACGACCAACTCGGCAACACCGGCCGCAAGACCGGCTTCTGGCTGGAGGAGCTCGCGGCCCCCTACTACGTCTTCAAGGATGCCGGCACCGAGCTCGTGCTGGCCTCGCCCAAGGGCGGCAAGCCGCCGCTCGATCCGAAGAGCAACGAGCCGGGCTTTCAGACCGACACGACGCGCCGCTTCGAGGCCGACGCCGAGGCGAACGCGGTCCTGGCCGAGACCGTGCCGCTCGCGGGCGTGACGCACGAGGGCTTCGACGCCGTCTTCTACCCCGGGGGCCATGGGCCCATGTGGGATCTCGCGGAGGATCCGGCCTCGAGACGGCTCATCGAGACGACGCTCGGCGCCGGCAAGCCCGTGACGCTCGTCTGCCACGCCCCCGGCGTCCTGCGGCACGTCACGACCGATGACGGCGCGCCGCTGGTGCGAGGCAGGAGCGTGACCGGCTTCACGAACACCGAGGAGGAGGCTGTGGAGCTGACGACCGTCGTGCCGTTTCTGGTCGAGGACGAGCTCACCCGCCTCGGAGGCCGGTTCAGCAAGGCCGCCGACTGGCAGCCCTACGTCGTCGAGGACGGTCTCCTGATCACCGGCCAGAACCCCGCCTCGTCGGGGCCGGCGGCCGAGCGCCTCCTCAAGCGTTTGCGCGGCGGCGGACAAGGCTGAACGGAGGCTTCTCCATGAGCACGGATCGGAAGGTCGCCATCGTGACCGGTGCTTCCCAGGGCATCGGCGCCGGCATCGTGCAGGCCTACCGCGGCCTCGGCTACGCCGTGGTCGCGAACTCCCGCGCCATCGAAGGCGGGCAGGATCCCGAGGTCGTCACCGTTGCGGGCGATATCGGCGAGCGCGCGGTCGCGGAGCAGGTGGTGCGGACGGCCGTGGACCGCTTCGGCCGCATCGACACCCTGGTCAACAATGCCGGGATCTTCATCGGCAAGCCGTTCACCGACTACACGGTGGAGGACTTCGAGCGCGCCCTGCACGTCAACGTCGCCGGCTTCTTCCACGTGACCCAGCTCGTCGTCCCGCGGATGCTGGCGCAGGGCGGGGGCCACATCGTGCAGATCACGACGACACTGGTCGATCAGCCGATCGCCGGCGCGCCGTCCGGGCTCGCCGGCCTGACAAAGGGCGGCCTGGCCGCAGTCACGCGCGGGCTTGCGATCGAGTACGCGGACCGCGGCATTCGGGTGAACGCCGTCGCGCCGGGGATCATCAGGACCCCGATGCACGCGGAGGACGCGCTCGCAGCGCTCGCCAAGCTCCATCCCATGGGCCGTCTGGGCGAGGTCGACGATGTCGTGGAGGCCATCCTCTACCTCGAGCGCGCGCCATTCGTGACGGGCGAGATCCTGAACGTCGACGGCGGCCAGCATGCTGGCCGCTGGTGAGGAGATGCCCCGATGCCGATCGTCACGATCCAGGTCACGCGCGAGGGATCGGACCCCTCGCGCGACGCGGTGACCGCCGAGGAGAAGGCGGCCCTGATCCACGGCGCGAGCCAGCTGCTCCTCGACGTCCTCGGCAAGCCGCTCGACGCGACCTTCGTGGTCATCGAGGAGGTGCCCATGGAGAACTGGGGGATGGGCGGCCTGCCGGTCGCGGAGTACCGCCGCCGGCGGAAAGCCGGGGGCGGCTGAGGAGCCCCTCGGCGGTACGCGGTCGACCGATCGTCGACATCCGCCGTAGCAGGTCCGGAACCGTACAGCCGCCGCCGTTTAGTCCGCGTTGCGCCGTCGGGATCGCCTTCGCCCAGAAGGCGCCACGACCGACCTGCATGATTCCCCCTTCCGGGATAAGAGGGGAAATCGATGGCGAGTCGAGCCACCATGATTGTCTGCGCCGGCCTCGTGGCGACCTCGGCGGTCGTTGCCGGCCTCTGGACCTTCCACGGGTCCCGCTCGCGGCCGGATGGCCAGCCGTCCTCGATGGCCCTGTCGTCCAGGCCGGCGGGATCGCTCGTCGAAGCCGACGGGCAGTCCGTGCGCACGGTGTATCCGGGACCGTTGTCCGGAGCGCCCCAGCGTGCCGAGGTTCCTTCGCGGACAGAGCCGGCGACGGCGGCTGCGATCGCGGCCCCGGCACCCGGTGTCTCTACGGCGCCCCAGGTCGAGCGGGTCGCGGTCGCTACGCCTGTGAAGCCGAGCGAAGAGACACCGATGCCTGGGCTGGCGGTGGAAACCGCTCCGGAGGGCGCCGACGATCGGCCGGCGGCAGCGGGCCCGGGCGCCGACCTGAACACCGCCTCCGTCGAGGAACTGAACGCGCTGGGCGCCGGCATGATCGGGCGCAGGATCGTCGCGTTCCGGCCCTACGCCTCGCCGGAAGACCTCGTGAACAGGCGCGTTCTCAAGAAGTCGGACTTCGAGATCATCAAGGCGTCGGTCATGGTCCGGTAGCTGGCCCGCCGAGCGCGACGCCCAATGCCGGCCGAACGCGACCGCCCGATCCCGTGATCCGCTTCAGGGGCCGCGGCGGTCCGCCCGCCGGTAGATCAGGCCGAGGTTGCTGGCGGGCATCGGGACGCGTTCGACGAGGCTAAGGCCCCGAGCCAGAGCGGCAGCCGAGACTTCCTCGACGTCGCGCACGCCCCAGGCAGGCTCGCGGGCCGGTAGATCCTCGCCGACCTATACGGGCGCTTCCGCGGAAACGGTCGGCTGTAGCAGTCTTCGAGGCGCCATCACTCACGACAAGGCCGATGCCAAGGCCACGCCGGCGGAGCCGGGTTCGTCAGTCCTCGGCCGGTTCGTCGCCGATCGCCTCGGCCTGTCGACGCCTTCGATCCGGAGACAGGCGCAGCGGCGGGTCACGCCAAGCCGATGGCCCGGCATCGGCGTTCTGGGCGACGGACCGGCAGGTGGTGGAGGAAGCCGAAGTGCCCACGGAGGCCGTCAGCAAAGGACCGTCCACGAACATGGCCGCTGCAGCAAGAAGCATGCATAGCAGCAGGGCGCTTGGGGCAAATGCTCGAACTAGGTCCATCAGCAGCTCCGAGGTACTCGTACGTAGCTGTTCTGCGACGGCCGTCAGTGAGCTTGGCCATTATGGCCGTGGGAAGGCACGGCGGAGGTTCGGAGCGTACCGAAATCGTCTCGGGACTCGGACTGGGTCCGCCTCCACCTGGCCGAGATCTTCGCTGCCCTACCGAACGGACGCGCCGATCGTCCACGCGACATCAACCGCCTCGTAGACGTGCTCTCGGTTCAGCCGGAGCCGATCAGACAGCTTGCCCTGCAGCGGATCGAGGTCCTGCTGGCCTACGCGCAGAGCCTCAAGCGGCGAGAGGCAACGGCTGAGGTTGCCGCACTCGTCTCGATCGTCATCCGCGCCTGAGCAGAACGCTCTCGCGATGCCGCGGGACGTGAGATCGGCTTCGTGGTGTCAGGGCGCACCGCGAGTGCCGCAGCACCCGGAAGCGGGGCGTGCGGCATCCGTGCTGCGCGGAGCCGCCCGCGCCATGTCGCAGCCCGTCGTGGAACCACGGGCCGCTTTGCGGTGCGCTGCGGACTGAAGAGGGAAGGAAGCTCGCAATTGAAAACCCGCCAAGTCAGCGACTTAGCGGGCTAAAAACGATGGCTGGGGGACCTGGATTCGAACCAGGACTAGAGGAGTCAGAGTCCCTCGTGGCGGATTGATCTTATTGGGCTTTTAGTCGCCGTGTTGCAGCCGTGTTGCGGTGTTAGCCTAGGATACGTTCTTCGATCGTTCGCATGGCGGCCTGATCCGCCTCGTCGTCCTCAAACAAGTGGCCGTAAATATCAAAGGTCACGGCGATTGCGGCGTGGCCCATGATTGTCTGCACACGCTTCGGTGTCATGCGGCTCTCGATGAACATGGATGCGGCGGCGTGCCGGAGCGCGTGGAAGTTGTAGCGGGCCTGAGGCACCTTCGCTGACCGGCCCTCCTCGTCCTTGCCGTCGACCATGATCACAACGCCAGCTGCGAGCTGTGTCGGATACCAGCCGCGATGCACGATGTTCGAATGGTACTCGACCTGTCCGGCGCCCGACGGAAAGACGAGATCGGGCTCGCCCTTGGGGCACGCGAGGCGCCACTCGCGCAGCGTGCTCACGACGAGCGGGGACAGCGGTACGTCGCGCGTGCCGCTCTTACTCTTCGGCGGCCCGATCTGCTTCCAGGCGTCCGCGCGCTGCGAGACGGTGAGGAGCTTGCGCTTGAGGTCGATGTCGGACCAGCGCAGGCCCCTCAGTTCGGAGATCCTGAGCCCGGTGAACATCGCCGTGATGATGAGCGGCCTCCAGCGGCCCTGCGCGGCAGCCAAGATGGCGCGTAGCTCTTCCCGGGACGGGATTTCGACGCGGGCAGCCTCACGCTTGGACCGCCGCAGCTTCACATCCGTGACAGGGTTCTGACCGGCGAGCCCTCGACCTTTGGCGTACCGGAAAACCCGCCCGAGGGATTGAACTGAGCGACGGATCGTCTCAGCCGACCGACCCTTTGCTTTTAGATCATCAGCGAAGGCGTATACGCGCGGTGTAGTCACTTGGGAGAGCTTCAAACCGCCGATCAGGGGGCGGATGTGCTCATTCACGTGCGCTCGGTAGTGGACAAGCGTGGACCGTTCCAGGCCAGCCTCCTCAACTGACTTTAGCCACTCGTCGGCCGTCCGTCCCACCGTCATCGATTGCGAGTCGGGCACGTGGATGCCCTGTGCGACCTCAGACCGGGCCTGGATAATAAAGGCGTCCGCCTCCTTCCGTGTCGGCAACTGCTTGAAGCGCCTGTTGCCTGATCCATCGGTATACCCCGCCAGCCAAACGATTTTTCCGCTGGGTAGAGTTCGCTTGCGTATCGTGGCCATTCCACATCTCGCGATAGAGTGCACCTACGACGCCCATTCAAGGGCGTCGTGCTTTTTTCGCACGACGGACTTTACAGAGCAAGTCGTCGTGTTTATAACGCACGACGAGGCAAGATTCATGGCACCAACGATTGGCCGGTTGGTTCGCGCGGTGGCGGCGGTTGAGGGGCTAGATGAAGGATCAGTGAAACTGATCGCTCGCTATGCGCGAGAGGCTGGTTTCATAGGCCAGTTGTCTACCGGCGGGGGCGCTGCACGCATGGATCTAGACGATGCAGTAAATCTTCTGATTGCTGTGAACGGCTCCATGCTAGCCAAAGAGGCCGGTGAAATAATCGAGCCATTTGGGCGTAGTGTATGTCACTCGCGGCAAATATGTCTGCCGCATTATAGCTTTCTAACGGAGATTTGTTCTAAAGGCAGGCAATTTGGCGCGGCTTTAGGAATGATGATGAGCTCGATGTCCATCATTGGCCGAGACGGAATTTCAGATTTCGAGAAAGAGATTGCGAGGTCGTTGGGGGTAGATGCTGCGAACGATATTTATTCAAAAGTTCAAGTAGGTGTCACGTTCAAGCGGCCCGTTGTCGCGGCTGAGATATGGGTTAGAGCCGTTGAACAACGGCTTTCCGAATCGGGTCCGCTGCCATCAGGAAATCGAGAGCTGATAAGAGGATATTTCGGAGGGGTGCACAATGAAGATTGTGAGGTAGACCAGCAAATATCGAAAATAATAACTACCAAGACGTTGAGGGCTGTCTCTAAGCTTTTCGAATAAGCCGAGGAAGATTCGAATGACCGAAACTGTAGCGCGCTCCTTGAGCGCGGACGGGAGCGGCTTGCCTGATGATGTAATCATCGGCGCCGAAGGTATCTCTATCGCCATCTACGGCGAGGAGGCAGGCCAGCGTGAAACGAACGTCCGGCGGATCTATCATGCTCTCGCGAAAGGAGACTTGCCCCACTTCAAGCTCGGTGGGCGGGTTCACGCTAGACGCTCCACCATTATGGCTTGGATCGAGAAGCAGGAGCGCGCAGCATGACGAGCCCTCGTCTTGGCACCGCTCGCGGCGACCTCACGGTTTACGACGGTCGCGTGCTCATCGGTTTCATCCGAAGCTCTGGAGGCGCTGTCTATGCCTACGACAGCGATGGATCGTGCGTCGGCACCTTTACCGACCGCAAAGCGGCCCAGATCGCCCTCAGCGCCCGTTCGGCGGCGAACGGGAGGGGAGCATGACCGCCAACCTGCCGGAAGCCTCTGACCTTGCAAGCGTCGCGGGGCGGTTGATTAATGCCGAGAAGGATTGGCAGCCGCATGGGCCACTTATCAAGCCATGCCACATTGATCGTATTCGGGGCAGATCGTTTGAAGAAAGTGTCGAACACGCCCCGAAATGCCGGTGGGAGGTAGATAGCGCATCATGACCGCCCTCGTCCTCCCCTTCCCGCGCTCGCGAGATCGCGGCTTCATCCTCCGCCACGCCGGGATTATGGCGGGGGCCTCAACCACGCGGAAGGCAGAGGGGCATCTTCAACGACAGCTCACCATTCAGCACGAGACCTTGGTGCGCCGAGGCGTTGCGCCGGTGATGGTGGATGCCGAACTCCGGACAATTGAGAACAACATCCGGGCCGCTCGCTGGCGGTTCCTGTTGGCACCCGGAGGTGCTGCGTGACCGAGAACTCGCGCACTTGCCGAGGCATCGACGCCACCGGACGTTCGACAAAGACCTTTCGGGACCCCCGCTTCCGCAAGCAAAACCATCCGCCCGCTGGCCAGCCTTTCGTCTGGCTCACAAAGGAGATCCTTGAGAGCTTTGCGTGGCGGGCAGCAAGCCAGAATGCGAGACTGCTGATTGACCGTGTGTGCGTGGAGCACATGGCCCATGCTGGAACGCGCAACGGCGCTCTGCCGGTCACCTACGACAATTTCGAGCACTTTGGGATCCGACGCGGGTCGATCGCCAGCGCAATAGCAGAGGTTGACGCAATCGGACTGGTGAAAGTGGCTAAGATAGGTGAGCGCGGGTGGGGAGGTTTTAGGGGCCGAGCAACGCTGTTCCGGCTTGCTTGGCTGCCCACAGCCACTGGCGAATCCCCTTGCAGCAAGTGGCGACGCTTTGAGAGCTTAGAGGAAGCTCGTCGGGTCGGTGAGGCTGCAAAGCGGTCGATAAATGAGCGCCATGCTCCGCGAAAGCCGAAAGAAATGCCTCCGATTAAGAGAGTGGTTGTTGTCCGGTGAAAGGTTTTGCCTAGTGACGCTAGCGATACTGACACCAGTGACGCTACCGTCACTGCCGCCAGTGACGCGGGCGACACTTCTGTGTCCAGTGACGCTAGCGTTACTTCTATCTATATCTTCGGGGTAAGCGGGCCAGCGAACAGCGCAACGTGTCCGGCTTCCGATATCCAGACCGCGCGGCAGACCGCGGTTACTGCAGCTGTTTCGTCAGGGTGCGCAGCGGTGCTCTGGCAGTTCGTGGCCGAGCGCGTGAGCCGTTGCGGGCATCCCGCTCATCGCGCGTCGCGGTCGCGTGCGGCTCAGACCTTAATCCGCTCTCGCGCGTCTGGATGTCTAGAAACAGCTGTCGCGGCTGGCACAGGAATGGGGCGTGCAACTCGGGATGACGTTCCTCGAGGGCACCAGC
This sequence comes from Methylobacterium nigriterrae, assembly GCF_037106235.1. Taxonomy (NCBI): domain Bacteria; kingdom Pseudomonadati; phylum Pseudomonadota; class Alphaproteobacteria; order Hyphomicrobiales; family Methylobacteriaceae; genus Methylobacterium; species Methylobacterium nigriterrae. The sequence continues at coordinate 19,242 of NZ_JBAWTG010000075.1, forward strand.
ATCCGCGCGCATCAGGAGGCAGCGGGAGCCCGCCGAAAGGGGGCACGCAAGTCACCCCTAACTGATCCGTGAGGCTGGAGCACCGGCAAACCGCTAACTGTGCAATGCCTTCTGCACGCCGATCTCATTCTCCATCGGCAGGCCGAACAGATCGCTTTGGAAGACATGGCTGACCTCGCCGCCGCCGAGCACACGCTGGTCGAGCTGGTGGAACTGGTCGCCGTTCACCGGATCGGTGAGGAAGTAGGTGAAGTCGTTGAACAGGTTCATCCCATAGCGGATCACGTAGGCGTTCGCCCGGGTGATCCCGGTCTCGTCCGTCTGGCTCCAGCGCCCCGACAAGGAGAAGCGACCAGTATCGCCGCCATCGCTCGGGTTCAGCGTGCCGAAGCGGCCGATCAGGCCGTCCGAGACCGCGCGCTCCGCGATCTGGTTCGTCGCGTTCCACTTGGCCCAGTAGGCCATGCCGGTGAGCGCGAAGCCGTCGGTGGCCGTGCCCTGGCTGTAGCGGACAACGCCGTTGAGCTTGCCCAAGCGGTCGGGCACTGCCCAGGGCCCGTCATAGACCTGCGCCTCACCGGCCACGAGCAGGTGGCCCTCGCCCAGCGGCGCCGAGGCGATCGAGAGCGCGCGCTTGTAGCCGAAGGAGCCGATCGAGGTGAGCGCGACGTTCCGCTCGACCGTGTCGAGATAGTCGATCCGCACCGAGCCCGCGGCGGCGAAGTCGCCGTCGCGCACGAAGTAAGGCCCTTTGTGGAACTCGACCGCGCCGACGAGTTCGGGGATCAGGAAGTTGATGTCGGCGTAGCCCTGGGCGTGGGCGTTCGTGCGCATGTTGACCGGCATGCCGTCGACGTGGATGGCGATGTCGGTGCCGTGGTCGAGGTTGAAGCCGCGCAGGAAGAACTGGTTGGCTTTGCCTTCGCCCGAATGCTGGGTGACGATGAGACCCGGCACCGCTTCCAGCACCTCGCCCGGGCGGGTGACGGGCCGGTTGTTGACCTGGGCGCCCGTGATCACGCCGGCGCTGGCGGCTTCCACGGGGCGGAGACTGCCGCCGATGCCGGTCACGCCGCCGACATAGCCCGGGCTGGCGACAGGCCCCGTGGCGGGGAGCGCTAGGGCATCAGCCGCAACGGAGATCTCGGCGAGCGTCGCTTCTGAGGCCGCAGGTTGCGCTAGGACTGGCAACGGGGTGAGCGAGACGGAGCCGGCGCACGCCATGGCGACAAGGCTTCTCTGCGCGGGCGAAGAGCGGAATGGGGACACGGGAGGTAGGCCTCGGGCAACGGCAGTGGCACGTCACCGCGAACGAGGTCGATCCTTTCGCAAGGGTTGCGCCATCCCGACACCTGCCAGGGCACCCCGCCCAGCATGTTCCGCGTGTGACCACGGCTGACGGCAGGTCTCCTGGCTCGCGGGTCGCTGCCCTCTCACCGTCTTCCCGGATGAGGCCCATCCAGTGACACAGGTGGCGGAAGGCTCGCCGCTCACAGTTGCGGGGGCAGCCGCGGATTCAGGATCAAACCCTCACCGCGTTCCCTTTTGATCCCCAAGGGGAACCGTCATTCCAACCCTTACAGCCGCGATAATCACGGTCAACGCCGCCTGCATTGTCCCGTGCCGTGTGTGCCATGATGGTGACATCGCGGACCATGCCCTGCTGGCACGCAGCCTACCAGCGCCACTCGCGCATTGGGTTTTGCGGAACGCGCTCGCTATGGATCCACCTGTCGACATCCGCCACGATTAGGCCGCGAGTTGCTGGACTGCGGCGCGGGCTGATGTGAGTGCCTGGACCTTGTTGTGCTCGCCTGCCGCAAGGCCCTCGGCCAAGACGAACTCGGGATCGGGGATGCCCATGAAGGCGAAAATCGTCCGCAGGTAGCTCTCGGCATGCTCAGCCGAAACGGCTGCGGTCTCCGGGCCGTAGAAGCCGCCGCGAGCCAGGGCCACGATTACACGCTTGCCACTGGCCAAACCCTCTGGTCCGTTCGCACCGTAGCGGAAGGTCTTGCCGGGTACCGCCAGACGGTCGAGCCACGCCTTGAGCTGCGACGGGATGGTGAAGTTGTACATCGGGGCGCCGACGACCACCGTGTCGGCGGCAATGAACTCCTCCAACATCCGGTCGCTCACGTCGCGGGCGGCCTGCGCAGCAGCATCAAGCGGCCCCGCCACGGCGGAGAGGGGATGAGCGCTCGGCAGTGTCGCCGGCGTGAGATGCGGTAGATCCTCGGAAGCAAGGTCGCGGTAGGTCACCTCGGCTTCGGTACCCTTCGTGATCCTTTGGACGATCAGGGCGGAGAGCTCGCGCGAGACCGAGCCGGCGCCGAGGATGCTCGTGTCGATGTGCAGCAGTTTCATATCAGAACTCGGTTCCCCTTTGTGACCGCTTCATGATATGGGCTTCCCCAAGCGTCGCAAGACGGCACAGGAATGATACCACGGTCACATGGAAGTAACCGGCCCTATAAATCGCCATACGCCTGAGTGCATGAAAGTATCGCAGGTGCTATCGCGCGTCGGCGACAAGTGGAGTGTACTTATCATCATGATTCTACGCGGACGTTCTTGCCGCTTCAGCGAGTTGAAGCGCGGTGTTGATGGCATCTCGCAGCGGATGCTGACGTTGACACTGCGCAACCTTGAGCGGGACGGCCTCGTGAGCCGGACGGTGACACCATCGATCCCACCGCGAGTGGACTACGAATTGACGGAGATGGGCCACTCGTTGGCAGAGCCGGTGCAGGCGCTCGGGACATGGGCCTTCCAGCACATGGTGCAGATCAATGCGGCGCAGGCCCGCTACGATGCTCAAGAGGATAGATCTTGAACCTGGGCGCGGTGTGGGTGACCGCTGAGGCGTTCCAGTAGGGCTTGCTCTATCGGACCTGAGCAGGGGCGGGGCGCCGCTCGCAGGTTGGGCGTTACGGAACCGATGCAGGGGCGGGACCGCTCAACCCTGGTCTGCGTCGAAGTAGCGACCCTCGTGGTCAAGGTGCAGGTAGTTCGGGTTGAACAGCGACACCACCTGGAGCGCGGACATCTCCGGGATCGTGAGGCGGCGGTCCTTCAGCAGGATGAGGCCGGAGCTGCGTAATTCCTGTAGCACGCGGTTGACGTGCACGTTCGACAGGCCTGTCGCGTCGGCCAGATCCGCCTGCGTCAGTGGCAAGCTGCAGCTGTTATGCTCGACCAGCCCGACCGCGCGCAGCCGGATGAACGGCTCACACAGGAGATGCCCAACCCGTTCCAGGCCGATGCGCTGGCCGAGGTTGACCGTCCACTCCCGCACGATCGCGACGCCGACCAGAGCCTCCCACCAGAAGGCTCGGGCAATCCGCGGGTGCTCGCCGGTGAGGCGCAAGAGCGCGTCCTGATGGATCTCGGCCAGCTTGACCGGCGTGAGGGTGCCGATGGAGTGATCCATCTCGCGCAGCGCGAAGGCTTGGATGTCGAAGAGATCGCCGGGTACGAAGAAGGCGATGATCTGCC